>JACNLO010000035.1 GCA_014381555.1 Planctomycetota bacterium
TCGTCTACGAAGGCGATTGTAGTTCGATGACTCAAATTTCCTGTAATGGTGATGGCGATGGTTGTGGAGGATATTCTTCTATCCTAACTACGAATGTCACTGAAGGAAATATGTACATGATTCGAGTTGGCGGTTGGGGCTCTAGTTCTATTGGCAGTGGTGAGTTACTCATTGATGGCCCCGTCGGTGATTGTGCTGGAGAACCATGTGATGGTGATGTGAACGAAGATGGCTCTGTTTCAGTGAGCGACTTGCTACTTGTCATTGACCAATGGGGTGGTTCTGGTCCCGCTGATATCAATGGCGATGGCGTTGTCGACGTAAGCGACATTCTTGCTTTGGTAGGCAACTGGGGACCTTGTCCATAAAGAGGTACAATGCGCGCTAATGACTGGAGCGCAACCAATAGCACCCACTGGCATCACCTTGCAACCGGAAATTCCGATTTGCCAAGGTGATTTGCCATTGGATTGGTACCAAGAGGAGTTCAAGCCCTACGCAGAGGAATATATCGCCCTCTCCGATCGCACCCCCGAAAATGTTTTGCCGTGGCTTGATAGTTATATTAAGCCAGCCCTAGACCATTTTGGAGAAAGTTTGCTCTTGCTCGCTCATTACTACATGGGCGGAGAGATTGTCAAACTTGTCGAGAGATATGGCGGTAAAGTTGCTGACAGTTACGCGCTTGCTTTGCAGGCATCAAGAAACCCAGAAAAGAAAGTTATTGTTGAATCAGCCGTGCACTTTATGGCGGAAACGATTGCAACGCTCGCAAGTGACGATCAGCAAGTTTGGATTACCAATCCAAAAGCTGGTTGCACGATGGAGATGATGGCTAAAGACTGGATGGTCAAGCCAATTGAAGACCAACTCCTTGCAAAATATGGAGATGATTTACTAGTTGTTGCGTATATGAATACGTCTGGTCGAATTAAAGCACTCGCTGGTCGCACTGGTGGTGCCGTTTGTACAAGTTCTAACGCGCATCTTGTCGTTGACTGGGCACGCAAACAAAACAAAAAAATACTGTTTGTTCCAGATGAACATCTTGGAAGAAACACTGCTGCAAAACTTGGTATGGATTTGAACAAAGTAGTGGCATTCCCAAACCCGCTTTACGAAGGCATTGATTGGAAACTCGACGAATTGCCTGGTGTTGATGAAGCAGAAATGTATTTGTGGGGCGGTTTCTGCGGCGTCCATACCGTCTTTACACCTGAGCAAGTTTTGTGGTGGAAAAACAAAGGGTGGCGCGTCATTATTCATCCTGAATCAAGACTTGAGGCAGTCCAACTTGCAGATGGCTCAGGCAGCACAGCATACTTGTGGAACGAAGTGATGAACTCGCCCGCCGGAAGTAAAATTGCTGTGGGGACTGAGGGGCATTTTGTTCGTAATTTGAAGGAGCAAGCCGCATTTAAAGGCATCCAAGTGGCACATCTTGCAGATATTACCTCTGAGGTAACCTCTGTGGCTTCCTCTGAGGTAACCTCTGTGGCTTCCTCTGAGGCGGGGTGTGGATGTGCCACGATGAGTCGTAATGACCCACCGCATCTAGCAGGCATGCTCGATTTGCTACGAAAAGGTGAAGCGCCAGACTTAAATCTAGTACTTGCGGGTGATACTGTGGATGAGACGACCGCAAAACGCGAACGGCTAACCGGATCAGACCGAACCAGAATGGTTTCTGATGCCAAGTTGGCCTTAGAACGCATGATTCAAATTACAGAGTCTACGTCATGACAATGCAGTACGACCGACATCTTCTGGAAATTGATCTGCGTTCTATTCCTGCATATCGTTTTGATGTTGTAATAATAGGCGGAGGTGTTGCTGGAGATGCAGCAGCACTTACAGCGGCTAGTGAAGGCAAAACAGTTGCGGTAGTTACTAAATCTTCTTTAGACAACAGCAATACCAACATGGCTCAAGGCGGAATGGCAGCTGTCATGACCCGCGGAGATTCATTTAAATCTCATATTGAAGACACGCTTGAAGTTGGTGTTGGTCTTTGCGACACCTCTGTAGTAGAAACAGTCGTAAAGCGCGGACCAGATGCGGTAAACCAACTCTTATATCTCGGGGCAGAATTTGATTCGAATTCTCAGGGTGATTTGGATTGCTCTCGCGAAGGTGGACATAGGCACGCTCGAGTTGTACATGCTCATGGCGATGCAACTGGTCGTGAAATTCAAAGAGTCTTAACAAATGCCATAACTGGTCATGATTTAATTACTACGTTTCAAAATACTTTTGCGCTAGATATTGTGACAGCAGATGGTGAAGCGTATGGGGTTGTTGCTCAAGACGCTTCTGGAAAACTAGTGCTGTTTTCGTCAACGAAAATTATTTTAGCTACAGGTGGCGGAGGTCAACTCTACAGAGAAACAACAAACCCAACAATTGCAACAGCTGACGGAGTTGCAATGGCCTTTCGTGCTGGAGCAACTATTCGTGATCCCGAATTTTTTCAGTTTCATCCAACTTGTTTGTACATTGCTGGTGCAGCAAGGGTGTTGATAAGCGAAATTGTACGAGGGCACGGTGGTATCCTTCGTAATCGACATGGTGAACGATTTATGCCAACTTCTCATCCAGATGCAGAACTTGCGCCTCGCGATGTTGTCAGCAGAGCAGTTTTTAGACAGATGATTGCTACCAAGGACACTAACGTTTACCTTGACCTTTCAGAAGTTGATAGCGACCCCCACCTCTTGTTTCCTGGGATAAGCGAGATGTGCGGTTTTTTTGGGATCGATATTGCAAAAGACCCAGTACCGGTTCGTCCGGGTGCGCATTACATGATTGGCGGCATTCATGTTGATCATGAAGCCCGCACTTCAATTCCGGGTGTCTGGGCAGTTGGTGAATGTGCGAGCAGTGGTTTGCACGGCGCAAATCGGATGGGTTCAAACTCTCTACTTGAAGGAATGGTGTTAGGGGGAGCTGCAGGTGCAAGTTCCGCACTTCAATCCGGAACAAGGTCTCGACACCGTCCATCTAGAATCTTACGACGAAAATTAGACGCTACTCCCCACGGCATTGAACTTGGGATTTCTGATTTACTCTATTCGATGAAATCATTGATGTGGAGAGATGTAGGCCTAGAAAGAAATGCAGAGTTGTTACGTGATGCTAAAGAGCACTTGTCTTTTTGGTACGATGCGGCTCGGCGGTTAGCTCCATCACACCCTCGGGCGTGGGAACTCGTCAACATGTTGACGGTGGCTAACATCGCAACTATAGGTGCTACTGAACGACGAGAATCACGAGGCGTACATTTCCGGACTGATCACCAGAAGTTGAGCGACCCATGCCATACTATTATCGAATCTATTGAAGTAGATGACCATTGCATCGTAAGCAACACTTCACATGTGGGTGTTAATCAGAAATTAACTTACGGTTAAAAAGAAGGCTTGAATGCCCTTTCCAACCAATAGCCCAATGAACAAGCCACTTGTGGCAATAAGGACTTTCATCAGAATATCTTCTTTTTTGAAGATCCAACCATATCTAGTTTTTAATTTTTCCCAATTCATAGGTATTCTAAAATCGTCGTTTTCTGATGCAAACTTCAGTTAAGAGTACATTTAATTTCAAAAAATCTATGTAGGTCCTCTTTATTCACAGCCCCACTCAGACATAACAATAAGCAAGTCATTGACATCAATAATGCCATCTTCATTCACATCAGCTTGTGAGTTATGGGACCCCCAATAACTTACAATCAGGAGAATGTCAGAAATGCCTACAGTCCCATTGTCATCTACATCAGCTGCGCAATTTGATTCACATTTTGGAACGATAGCAGTATGAGTCATCGAAGGGACCCCACCTGGCTTGAACAACTCCAACTCTAAATTTCCGTACTCAGGTGCGGTATCCGCTGTGAACCAGAAAGTGTACATGCTCCCCCATCGAATTGCATTGGCCCACTCATTCGACTCGTAAGTTTCAGTTGACCATTTAATACTATCTACTTCAACTGTGGCTTCCCAATCGGTTCCATCGATAATCTCACCGCTATGGTAATCAATGTCATTAAAACCAATTTCACTTATGGAAATGCAATCTCCTAATGGCACGGAAAACGATCCAACACTTCGGTCGCTGTTTAGGTTGTGTACTGCGTAAACATAATCCCAAGTCCCATCGCCATTATCATAAACGCGTACTCCAACGTGCAATAACCCTTCATCTGGCACACGCGCTGCACGAACATCTACTTCGTGATCGAAGAACTGCCACGCAAAAATAGCTGGTTTGCCAACTTGAGTTGAACTTAAACCAATAGGGTTTAATGAATTTGAGAACTTAAACCATTTATAGGAGGCGTTGTTATCTTGATTATTCCACTCTGCATCATCAGGCGAGACGTATTGGGCTTCGATAAAATACTCAGCACCTACGTTCAGAGCGGGGTCAATGTCATCTAATTTTAACTGGAGTTTCCCTTTCATTGATCCATCGCCAGTTGGCGCTATATCAAATGGGAAATCGTAATACCCTGTATGCGCATTAATGGCTGAGCGTGGACCAATGGCATCAGCGTTGAGACCAGCCCAATATGTGTCAGCGCAACCAATCCCCAATGTATCGCAGCTAGTCGCTTGGCAATCCCCGCAACCCGGCTCACTTACCGCGCAAAAAGAATGTTTAAGCCATGCAGTTCCGATTTGTTCGAAGCGACCGTCTTTAAGTCGGTAGCACGTTTGGGCAATGACTGGCACTCGATTTGTGTTGTTGTACCAGTCTGCAACCATGTCTCCGAAATTGCAAGAAGTTGTACCAAAAGCAAATGATTGGATGCCGTCCTGTTGACCATAGATATCCATGTCAATCCCTGTGCCACTTCCTCCGGTGTACCAAGAGACAACGTCAGGTCCAATTTCATGGCTCCCGCCTCTGTCTATTGCTTCTTCCTTATCAGCTAAGGTAAGATTTAAAAGTGATGCAACTACAGCGACAGTTGCCGAAACTGTGATAATTGGTTTAAACATTTATTTCTCCTATGGTTACCATATGACCATGGATAGAGGTGTAATGCAAGGTAAATCTATGATAAAAGTTACGAAATCACTTTTTATATCCCCACGAGAACTTAAGTTTATTGCCTCCACAGGATCTGGTCCCGGAGGCCAACACGTTAATCGCGTAGCCACCAAAATAGTCTTGCTCTGGGATGTTGATTCTTCTGAAAATGTAAGTACAGCTCAAAAAAACCGAATTAAGCAGAAACTCTCTACAAGGATTAACAAGGCAGGTGTATTGCGAGTGACTTCTTCTAAGCATCGATCTCAAAAAGCGAACAAGGAAGCAACTATTGCACGTTTTGCCCTATTACTTTCTGAAGCTTTGGCAACGAAGAAAACCAGAAAAAAAACAAAAGTGTCCAGCTCTCAACGGGAAAAACGCCTTGAAAGCAAGAAGAAGCGAGGAGTAACCAAGAGATTGAGAGCTCGGGTGCAACCTGACAAACATTAATTCGTATGTTTAATTAGTTTGATTGGCACCCTTTTTGGGTGTATATTTATTGGAGAGAGTTTCATGTTCATAACACCCACGTTATACATTGCAGCAACATTGGTCGCAGTACCCTCCTACCCAGAGGGTGCCGATATTCCTCGCAACTTAACGAAAGAGGAAGCGCGGTATATCAAACGCCATCCAATAACTGTGCCAAGAGGGATTACCTCACCGCCAAGTGGTCCAATCCACTGTGTTGCAGAATATGAACCCATGGATGGCATACTTCTCGCTTGGGAAGGTTATTCTTCGATTGTTGCAGAAATGGCTGCAAGAATTACAACAGTTGGAGATGCGGATGCTGTCATAGTTATTGATCAGTCCAATGAACAATCGCAAGCACTCGCTCAAGTTGCATCGTATGGAGGAAACACCGACCGAGTAAAGTTCTACTATCGCACTATCGACACTGTTTGGATTCGTGATTACGGTCCAAGGTATATTTACGAAGGCGACTGTCGAGCAATTGTTGACCATACCTATAATAGACCACGCCCCAACGACAATGCACTGAACGGACATTTTGCAGAAGAAGTTGGTCATGCACTTTATGAACTTCCGCTTGTGCATGGAGGTGGTAATTTTCACTTGAATGGTATTGACGCGAAGGGATGGGCGACCGAACTCATTTCAAATGAAAACAATGGCATGTCTGACGCAGAAATTCGTGGATATTGGCAGGACTACCAAAACCTGCAGGTAACGATTACAGATGCTTTTCCCACTTCCGTTGATTCGACTCAGCACATTGATATGTGGATGTGCTGGGCTTCTGATACAACGTGTGTTATTAGCGATTGGCCTTATAACAGTGGTTCAACGCAAGATCAAATATGTGATTCGGTTGCAACGAGTTTGCAATCACAGGGTTATACCGTAGTTCGTATTCCTGCAAGAAGCGTAAGTTGGACACATTATACTTATGCTAACTCTGTCATTTGCAATGACCTTGTCTTAGTACCTAGTTTTACCAATTCTCAGGTTTCCCAATACAACGATGATGCCGTTGCTGCTTGGCAACAGGCATGCCCGGAAAAAACAATTCTATCTGTTCCTTGCGAATCAATTGTTTCTTCAGCAGGCGTTATGCACTGCATTTGCATGCATATTCCAAAGCATCTTGGAGGCGAATCCCCAACGGTCTATGTGCAATCTCCCAATGGAGGGGTTGTGTATGAACCCAACCAAGTTGTTCCTGTAACCTGGATCACTGACGATGATAATGCTGTTAACTATGTAGATATTGATTTCTCTGCAGATGGTGGAATCACCTGGCAATCCATTTCCTCTGGAACCTCTGATGATGGTTTCCATCCTTGGCAAGTTCCTGATGTTAATACTTCCTCTGGTCTGATACGAGTTGTTGCGTATGACAACGATGGCAATTCTGGCGTAGATCAGGGCGATGGATTCTTTTCAATCAATGGAACGGCGGTGGCGGGTGATGTGAATGGCGACGGGTTGGTGAACGTCTCAGATTTGCTTGCAGTAATTGATGCTTGGGGAGATTGTGACTTCAGTTGCCCAGAAGATCTCAACGGTGATGGTATGGTTGATGTAGTTGATTTGCTTGCTGTCATCGGAGCTTGGTAAGGTAGGCAATTTAGTAATAAAAATACCGTCCTATTAATCTAAATAAACGCAACCTAACGTAAAAAAACCACGAATAATACTTTGTAATACGGTTAAGCCGTGTTATCTTTAACCAATTACCAGAACCCCCCACCTTGAAATCAGTAGGAGAGACTCAATGCGAGGAACAACTTTATTAATCACAGCTGCCACGGTAGCGACAGCCACGATTGGCATTATTGCCGTGAACAGCGATGCCGGTCGTAAAAAGAGCAACCAGAGACTGAATGTCATCGGACCTGACGTTGTCGCTTGGACAATTGGTGGACAAAATAGCGCAGACATTGATTATTATGGTTCGTTTGAAGGAATTGGCGGTTACGCAATCGCTACACAATCCTGCAACTGGGGTGATGAGGAACTTGATTGGTACGGTGGAACTAATCAATCTCCAATCATTATGCAAAATATGTTCCGTCTGAAAAATGGACGGTTCGAACAAATTGGTTTGCAAGCCTTTATGAAACACTCTTTCTGTGCATTGAGCGAACCAGGATGTGGGAGTTGTCAATCAACAAATTGTGATACTCTTGGCATTGGTTGCGCTGATACGTACTGGGCTGGGTTGAACTCCAACGGTGAATGTCCTCGTTCCGACGTGAATGGTTTTACAGGTGAATACCCATACCCATTTACACTCAATTCAACAGGTAACAGTTCAATCAAAGGTAACCTTCAAGTGCTGAATGCTGATGTTGATCCAGCGCTAAATGCTGGCGCTCGATACTTCATCGAAGCGCAATATGTTGCACAAGACGATCAGCAATTCGGAAATGGTGACAACAACGCTTCCTATCGAGAAATTGGCTTCAATTCAATTTCCGATCCATACGTTCTTAACAACGATGGTGCATCAGAAACAGTTGCTGGCGAACCAGCAATTCGCGCATGGGCATCAATCGATCCGAGTGTTCGACTTACGGAAATACACCTTCCAGATGATGGGAAAGTTATTATTGGTGCTAAAGTTTCTGATAATGGTGACGGTACTTATTTGTACGAATATGCAATTCATAACCTTAACAGCCACCGCAGTATTCAGTCGGTAACTATTCCAACTGGCGATGCGATTCTCTCAGACGTTGGATTCAAAGATATAGATTACAACAGTGGTGAACTTTACGACGGCACAGATTGGCAATCAAGCGTGGTTCCTGGTTCTGTTTCTTGGTATGGACCGACTTTCGAACAAAATGAAAACGGTAATGCTCTGCGTTGGGGAACCATGTACAACTTTAGTTTTACTGCTACTGCCCCACAAGAATATGGTGAAATAACTCTTGGTATTTTCAGGCCTGGAGGTGACCCTTCAGCTACTGCTTCTACATTTATACCTTCAGGAGCCGCAATTGATCCTTGCGATTTACCACTTGGCGATTGCCCAGAAGATGTGGATGATGATGGCATGGTTGCTGTTGGTGATATTCTTGCAGCAGTTGGAAACTGGGGCGACTGTGGTGATGGAACGTATCGACCGCTTGGCGATGTCGATGGTGACTGCTGCGTTACAGTTGGTGACCTTCTTACTATCATTGGTGTTTGGGGCAACGACTGTACTCCTGTTGGTGCTTGCTGCCTTCCAGGTGGCGGTTGTTCAGATGCTGTGACAGAAGCTACCTGCATTGCTGCTGGTGGTGACTATTCGGGTGATGATGTAAGTTGCGTGCAAGCCAATTGTCCAGAGCCTGGAGCTTGCTGCTTCGATGATGGCAGTTGCATTTTTATAATGCAAACAGAATGCTCTGGTTTAGGTGGCGGCTTCCAAGGCGAGGGTACAAACTGCAAGACCGCTAACTGCCCTGTGGCAGGTGCTGGTGATGAATGTAGTAGTCCTCTAATCGCAGTCAACGGCGCTAATCCTTTTGAGACAAACACAGCAACTCCAAGTTCACCTGAGCCTGATGAATCGCAGTGCTCAGGCACCTATCTAGATTGGAACAACAGCCAAGATATATGGTTCTTGTATGTTGCAGGTCAATCAGGCAGCGTGCACTTCACAACATGTGATGCAGGAAGTTACGATACTTCTATGGCTTTATACGAAGGTAGTTGTGATAATCAAGTTGCTTGTAACGGCGATTCTGATGGCGGCTCCAACTGCCAAGCCTACTACTCAGCAATCGATTACAACGTTCAAGCAGGATCTACCTATTACATCCGTATAGGTGGATGGCAAGCTGCAACAGGACAAGGCACGCTCACAATCGAATAAAAATGTCGATCATTGGCAAATAACGCACACCCCGAAGACCTTTTTGATCTTCGGGGTGTTTTTTTACTTGCACTAACAATAAATTGCTGTCAGAATAAGACAACTAAATTAAAAGGAGAGTTGAGAAATGAAACTATTCAGTACTGTAACAATCGTGCTTGGGGCAACTACTTTTGCTTCTGGCCAAACCGTCATTATGGATCAGATTGGCTCCATGGATGGCTCTGACATAGCTAGTGGTATAACTGGTTGTCAAGATTTTGAATCAGCGTATGATATTTACGATATCGTGACGGCAGATAGTTTTACAGGTAATGGTGATACTATTTCCATGGTCGAGATGGTTCTAAATGGCTGGAACGGTTTTACCGATCCTTCGTCAGTCACTGCATACACCGCAAACATCTATACAGATGAAAACGCTGCAGCAAATTCATTGACCGGAGATATTGCAACTGAGATTATCGATGCTGCAGACGCAACTCAAAGTCCAGATTGGACTGGTGATGGTTTCTTAATCTCGGTCAATACTTCGATTACAGATTCCGTTGGTGTCCAACTCATTGGTTTAATCCCGACAAACGAATTTGCAACAGGTGGACAAACTGGGACCCACTCGTCAACTCTTGGCGATGGATCTGCATGGCAAGCAAATCCAGGCGGTGGCTTCGGCATGCCAGGTAATATGCAACAAACAACTGCAGATGCAGCGTATCGAGTAACAAGTGATGGTGCTTTTGACCCTTGTAACACGCCACTACCAACCGAGTGCACAAATGATATCGATGGCGATATGTTAGTTTCTGTTTCAGATGTACTCGCAATAATTGGTAACTGGGGAGTTTGTGGTGATGGCACCTTCCGTCCCGTTGGCGATGTTGCTCCACTACCAAATGGCGATTGCTGTGTTGGTGTAAACGATGTTCTTGCTGTCATTGGCTCTTGGGGTGACGACTGTACTCCCACTGGAGGATGTTGTTCTGCTGATGGAGTTTGTACAGATGATATGACTCAAGCAGATTGCGAAGCTCTTGGCAATTCATATGAAGGCGATGATTCTGTTTGTGCTGATATTATTTGCGGAGTTCCTTATACGGGCTGCCCTGACGGCGCTGATTCCGATTGCGACGATTGCTGGGAAGACGGAGATGATTCTTCAACAGATTGCAATTCCGGTCTTAATGGTGATGGAGCAATGGATCCGCTAACAGTCGGCGTGCCCCTTTGCGGCGAATCATCAGTATATTTCGACCCTAACTACGATAACGGAGATGGTACTTTTGGCACTACATTGCGAGACACGGACTGGTTCTCGTGCCCTGACTTAAACGTAGGCGGAAGTTTCACGCTTACTGCCGAAACAGAAAACACTACTTTACTCTTTGGTATTGTTGATCTTGACGCAGGTGTATTCGTTGAATACGTTGTAGTTGAACCAGGCCAAGTTGTAACTCATGAGTATGCGAATTTTGTTCCCGGGAATTATGGCTTCTGGGTTGGCGCTTCTGATTGGAATACTGACTGGACATGCGCAAATGGAGGCAACTATTGGATGCAACTTGACGCAGGTGAGCCAGCTACTGGAGCTTGTTGCTTAAATGACAGTTGTGTTGGCGAGAATTCAATGGATGAATGTGGTTCTCTTGGTGGAGTCTGGCATTTTGACTTGACTTGTGCTGATGTGAACAACTGCCTTCCAGTATTGGGTGCATGTTGCTTTACCGATAACAGTTGCCTAGATAATGTCTCTTCCGATGACTGTTCTTCTTTCGGTGGCATGTTCGCTGGTGAGGACGCCCTCTGTGCAGATGATGTTTGCGGTTCAGTCGAATACGACCAAATTGGTGGATCAGATGGCAGTGCTATAGGTTCTAATATTACAGGTAGCCAAATATTTGAGGATGCCAATGCTGCATACAATATCGCTACTCTTGATAACTTTACTTTTGATGCAGATACTCATGTAACTGCTATTGAAGCGGTTATCAGTGGATGGAATGGTTTTGTTGACATTTCACCAGTCACTAATTACACCATTAGTATTTATAGTAGTCCAGATGCTGCAGGTGCTGACTTAGTTGGCGATGTGTACTCGATTGACATTGTTACTCCTAACTTACCAACTTGGACTGGTGTAGGTGAACTTGTAGGTTTCGATATCGATGTAAATCTTTCTGCTGGCGAATATTACTTTGCGATTATTCCATGGAATGATTTTGGCGTGAATGGACAAACTGGAATTACTGATTATGTTGGCGGTCTTGCTGGTGATGGAACTTACTGGCAAGCAAACCCAGCCGGTGGCTTTGGTTTCGGCGCATGGCAAGAGGGTATTGGTGACGCCGCCTATCGTTTGACTGTCGAATAACGTTAACGGTACTTTTTTAAATCTAAAGGGACGACCATAAGGTCGTCCCTTTTTTTTATTCAAATATGTTTTCGAGCGGGCAGAACAAGATTTGCAAAGAGGAGTCCTGTAACTAGTCCAGCTGCGATAATGAAGACAGTCATGACAAGATTCATGTTAGCAGCTGCTTTAGATTCAACTAGATGTTCAACGCTTTGTAGCCCAAGTCCACCGGGAACAAGTAACATGATGCCTGGGACAGTAAGGGTTGCAGATGGAGCGTCAAGAATCCGCCGGTAGAGATTTCCCGATATACCGACCATAAATGCTCCAATAGTTACCCCAAGTTCGGGACCAAGCGATTCCCCTCCAAAACGAGCACATGCGAATCCTAATACGCCGGAGATAATTATCCATGGCATGTCACGCATCTTGGCATCAAAGAGAACCGATAGTGCAATCCCAGATAGAAGTAATGCAGGAATGAACGTCCAAGGTTCAAGAGGAGTTGCAACTGTTGAGTGAACATTTGGAATGCACAAAGCAAGGTTTTCTCCAATGAGTGAACCAATTGCGAGTGCTAAAAAACCCATCAGTGCTTGCATAAGTCGAGCGGAGCCAGAAGCGAGATGACGAGTTGCTAGTTCGTTTAATGACAGAGTAAGTGTCAGACCTGGTAGAAGTACAACTATTGCAGCGAGCACTACCACACTGGGTGAAAGCGAGGGAACAATAAGAGTTGATATCCAAGCGAGAAATGACGCAGCTGCAGCAGCTAGCAAATCAGCGAGCGGTTCACGTTCCGGGCGTTTTCTTGGCAGAAGCATGATGAACCCAACAACTAGCCCCGCAACCCCAGCAACTATAATTTCTGAAAGTCCGCCGCCGAAAAATCGAGCTGCAGCACATCCTGCAAGCGTGAATCCAAAAATCATGGATTTGCCTCCCCATTCTTGTGGCTCAGAGAGGACTTGTTTTAGTTGTTTAAGTGCTTCATCATTAGCAATGGTTTTAATTAAAATCTGATTCAGGATTTTGTCTACTTTACTGAGGCGTGCAAGATCAATAAAACCAGGCTCTACGCGAATAATTGCCGTTTGCATGTCATCTGGTTCGCCAAACGAAAGCATCAAAGAAGTTGGTACAGAAAAGAGAGAAACTTGTATGCCTAAAGCTTCCCCAGCTTGGTTTACGGCACATTCAAGACGATGTGCAGGTGTGCCAAGGGTATGAAGCGTTTTAGCCAGCTCAATAATGAGTTGGAGAATTTGTTCGCGTTCAAGGTTTGTCATAGTGTTCAATTTGAAGAAGAACCGTATGGTACAATGAGCCACATGAAATTACTTTGTTTACTAATATCCCTTCTTTCGATGGTGCTTTTTAGTTGTAAAAATGATACCGAAAACTCCTCACCTCCCACAACACCTAAAAGCACTACGGTGGTTTCAACGGTAGCCAAGGTCGCTACAGACCCCACCGTTCGAGGTGCAGATATTACCCTACAAGTTGAAGAGCGAGACTTTGGGTCGATCTGGGATTTTCAACCTGTAACAACAACATTCCCCTTTACCAATACCGGCTCTAAAACTCTAGTTGTTACTCGCCTACAGGCGGGTTGTGGTTGCACTACTCCAGTTGCAGACAAAAAAGTACTTCAACCTGGCGAGAGTGGAACGATTACAGTTACTTTCGATCCCAAAGGAAAATCAAATAAACAAGACAAGAAGGTGACTATCTTCTCAAACTCAGTTCGAAACCCCGAAAAAGCATTTTGGATTCGGTCATATGTGAATCAATTTGTAGACATCGAGGAAAAATTCCTAAAGTTGAACGAGATGACACTTGGCCAAGCGCATTCAGTCGAGTTTAATTTCTTCCCAGTTGACCCTGATTTTGAGATCCTTTCGATGTCAGGAATGGGTAAGCATGGGCAGTACATTTCTGGTGAAGAATTAGTTGTTCCCGAAAGGTCGCCTCGACGAATACGAATTAATGTTAGCCCAAATATTCCTTGGGGAGCCTTTCATAGTCAACTTAAAATTCGTGGCAGAGGAAAAACCCCAGATGGTTCTACAATTACACATGAATTTACGGTATTTGCTAATGGAAAGACGTTTGGAAAAATACGTACAGATAACCATATTCTTAGTTTAGGCACTCTTGCTAAAGGTGGCTCCTTTGAGAAGAGTACCTTGCTTTATCGATCAGATGGTGAGCCATTTCAGATATTAAACACTGCGGTGCTCCAAGCAACAGTACCTGGAATTGCTGCAAATGTTGAACAAAACTTTGATGGATCTTACAAAGTTGTTGTTAGCGGAACTCTGCCACCTACTCATCAAGGTCCAATCAATGCTGAATTAATGGTTCAAACAGATGTTCCTGGTGAAGAAGTTTTAAAATTTAGAATTACTGGCGTTGTGCCACCAAAGAGATAATCATGAGTGAGAAATGGGACGCACGTTTTTTAGATTTAGCTGATGGCATTGCTACTTGGAGCAAGGACCCTTCCCGCGGAGTCGGAGCAGTTATTGTTTCACCGATGCGTCAAGTTCTTGCAACTGGATTTAACGGATTGCCTCGGGAATTTGAAGATCATGTCGAACGGTTGGAACGGCCTGTGAAATATGACTTAATTGTGCATGCAGAGATGAACGCAATTATTCAATGTGCAAGGAATGGAGTGTCTCCGGTTGATGCAACAATGTATTCCTCATTTAGCCCCTGCATACATTGCACCCTTTCCATAGTTCAGGCAGGAATCACTCGAGTTGTTACTCGTTCAATAGCTAAAGGTGATGCACATTGGAACGAGTCAATTGACAAAAGCATTTCGATGTTCAAAGAGGTCGGGGTTGAATACGTTGTGTTAGAGGCAGCGACATAATGAGACTAGCCCTTCTTGTACTAATCCTGATGAGCATTGGTTGTGAAGGAAGCAAAAAACAGGAGTCATTCTTACACAATGGTGATGTATTTCGGATGAAGTCTCTGCCTGAACCATCTGGAGTCAGAACCGGAAGTGGCGCTCCAGGAGAAAAGTATTGGCAGCAGCGAGCCAATCATTCGATTCAAGTCCGACTCGATGTAGAAACAAATACCATCCATGGTAATGAAGTTATAACTTATTACAATAATTCTCCGGATGAGTTGAGTTATATTTGGATTCAGTTGGAACAAAATGTGCATCGTGAAGATAGCATTCGCTCTCGAGAAGGCCGATCAACTGGCGAAAGAGAGTTTCAGGGAATTCATATTTCACATCTAGCAATTAATCGCAAGAATGCCAAATGGCAAGAATACTGCACGATTGCCAAAGTGTTGCTAGACGAACCTTTACTGCCAAATAATAAACTGGAACTTTCGATTGAATGGTCTTTTGCAATGCCTACCAAGGCAAGTATGCGTATGGGTTACGATGAATCATATGAAGATGGTCCCGTATGGGAATTGGCACAGTGGTTTCCAACGCCATGCGTTTACGATGATGTGCATGGGTGGAATACATTGCCATACATTGGGAGAGGTGAGTTCTACACAAACTTTGGAGATTACGATGTAGAAATTACTGTCCCTGACAACCATGTTGTACTCGCTTCCGGTGCTTTGCAAAATCAAAAGATTGTATTGACCGATGAACAAAACAAACGTTTAGAAGAAGCGAAACGTTCTGATAAGAAAGTAATCATTCGGTCTGAAGACGAACTGATCAAAAACTCAAGTGGAGAACAAACTTGGAAATTTAAGGGCAAACAAATTCGGACTTTTGCATGGGCAACAAGCGCAAGTTTTATCTGGGAGGCAGCAAGTGTTGAAATTGACACGCTAGATGGCTCTGCAAAGCGAGTGTTATGCCAAGTTGGATATCCAAACGAAGAGAGTGACATTTGGGATGAGGGAGTTGAGTATTTACAACATTCAATTAAGTATTACAGCGATACGATGTACCCATACCCTTGGCCTGTGATGTCGATGGCTCGCGGCAAGGCAGGCGGGATGGAATATCCCATGCTTATTTTTTGTCGTGGCAGTTCACATGAGGGTTTGTTTAACGTGACCGACCATGAAGTTGGGCATAACTGGTTCCCTATGATTGTCAACACGGACGAACGTCGGCATGCGTGGATGGACGAAGGTTTTAATACTTTTGTCAATCACTATTCACTTGAAGCATTCTACGGAGAACGTGAACATAAGCCCGATGTTTCAAAATACATCGCTTCTAAATTTATGCATGATTTGAAAGCAATCAACACGCCTCCTGATTTGCTTAAATCAAGGCGACACTTAAGTTATCGCAAGCCAGGTTACGGGTTACGTTTTTTGAGAGAGGAAATTCTCGGTGAAGATCGTTTTGACGAAGCGTGGAAAGCATATATTCACAATTGGGCATTCAAGTCACCCCGCCCTGCTGATTTTTACCGTGCAATGGAGAATGGTGCTGGCGTGGATTTGCAATGGTTTTTTAAGGGATTCTTTGAAGAAACAATGCAACTCGACCAAGCAATTACGTCAGTTAAACAAAACAAAGATGGTGTTGCAATTACTTTTGAAAATCTTGAGGATTGGGTTTGCCCAGTCGATGTAACCATAACCTGTGAGGATGGCTCATCGCACTGGTATAAATTGCCTGTGACAATTTGGGCGTGGTCAAACCAACATAAACAGACCTTCAAACTGCCCTCAAAAGTAATGAAAGTGGAACTTGATGCAAGCAGCGCCTATCCAGACATTAATCTAGCAAATAATACATGGACCTTACGTGATGTCAAAAAGTAAAAAAAAGAAAAAGGGTGGGTACAAACCACCAGTTCAAACGGCTCAAGACATTGTTGATGCAATTGTTGAGGTTGCAGATAAAATTTATGCAACTGATGAACCCGGACCACTTTGGGGCGAACTTCATAAAGCATTTTTGAAATCGGATGTCGATAAGCAAGTTGCAGCGAAGATTATTATGCATAAAGATATCCAGGAACTTCGAACGGTAGTTGCCCAATTACAAACTAGCGGGCAAGTTGAACTTCAAGAAACAGAAGTAACAGAATTGCCAACACTAGACCATGAAACGCAAATCGAAGCAATGCGTTGTTTTCGAAAGCGCGTCAAGTTCATTAAACTCGACAGAGAATCAAAACTTGGTGTTGGCCCACTCTCGGGCGGCAAAGAAGCGAAGGTTGAGTCAATGATGGCACCACACGATTACCCAATGGAAGTCTGGCTTGCTCTTGCCCGTGATGGGCTCCTCGTCGACGATGGCGGTGGCTTTTTCCACTCACCCTAGGGGTCAGACACAGGGTCATGTCAAGGGGCAGACCCATGTATTAGCCGACCGGAGGGTTCAAAGACTCGGCGGAGTAAGGTTTCGTTTGCATTCCAGATGACGGAAGTGTCTTTGGTGTAATACCAGATAAAACGTAGCCGTTCCCAACCAGCATCGCCAACACTATAAAACACGGTTATGAACTCTCCATCGTTTGTTGGATGATTCATAGTGTGTAATACCGCAAGATCATCTCCTTCATACGTTTCGCCGCCGACAGTAAAACCGTTTTTATGAAATGAAATCAAATCTTCGCATTGGGCAAGTAACCCTGCATGCTCTTGAATTGGCGCATCCCCTATTAAAAGCAAATTCTTTCCATCTTCAACATCTGCAAGCCACGCACCGGTGTCCTGGAGCACTTCTTCAGTTGTGTCAACTTTCACAGTAGTCCCAGATAGTGTTCCTGCGATAGTTGGGCTGATTTGTCTTTTTGGGAACAAACGATAATATTTGTAATCAGGATCAATTGAAATCCAACTTTTACCCGACTCGGTTTCAAGCACTTGAGGAGGAACTGCCTTAAGTTCTGGAGATGTAACTGGCACGTTATGTTCGTAGACCCATTGTTTGAAGAATGGGTCTAGCCAACCAGATGGTCTTTCGGGATACTGTTGTTCGGCTGATAACTGAATTGCCTCCCAAGAAGCCGCCTTACCCATGTTGTCTTTGGCGAACCTTGCTAGCACGGGCCAAATCTTGCTTTGGCTAGCATCTTTAATATCCGTTCCTGCGTTAAGAACTTCTTCAAGCATCATAAATACGAAGGCGCCTTTGTCATAACCAACAAAACGGTCAACTGGACCATCAGAGGGGTCTGCAGAACCAAATTTGGACAGAGCTCCGTTATCAAGCGTTGGGTCAAGGGAAACCTTGTTAAGCAACCCGCGGCGGTAAGTTCTTGCGGCATCTTCGCCATCTTCAAGTCCTCGTCTTCCATAATTGGCGGAATAACTTGTTAGCGCTTCGCACCAATTGCCATTCGACGAATCTACGTAAACACCATTGCCCCACCAATTATGAAGCAATTCATGGTCAAGGTAGCCAGGAGCAAGTGATTTAGGCGCCATCCCCACAACTCTTGGTCCAAGGACAGTAAAACCTGGGTAGGCAAAACCACTTGAAAAAAAGTTTTCAACAATAGCGAACTGCTCGTACGGATATTCTCCAAGTAATGGTGTGTAAAGTTGCAGATAATCATCCGCAGCATCGAGATAGAACATAGATTTGTCAGCGTGTGAGGAGTCAAGATGGACAGAGATAACCACATCACCTTTTGGAGTTTGTACCGTTCTCTTCGTAACAACGTGTTTATTTCCAACAAGCGCCATCCCATCCACAGGACGTGGCGTTACCCACTTTTGACCTTCTGGATTTCCACTCCCAACAAAAGTCCATTCATCTACCGGTTCAACGGACATCGATATCGTACGCTGAATGGGGTTGCCCTCACTATCAACAGGCGTTGGGTACCACCCAGCCCAATCCGACAAAAATACGCCATTTTCACTGATATGTGCATCAACTGAAAAATTATGAATCTGTCCAACTCGTTCGCCACTTGCAACATCATCATTAAAGACAGCTCTCCAACGTATTTTTCCATTCGTTGTGGGTAACACTTCGAGACCTTCTGCGTTAACTGAAACTTCGTCGCAATCGGAAATAGTCGTTGTTCCAACTAAGGTGTGGGTCTTCGGATCTAGTTGGATTTCAAGGTGTTGATGCGGTAAAAAAGAGAGCGAAATAAGGGTACATATATGTATAGTCATAAGCGCAATACCTTACACAATCAGAGTGGAAAAGTGACGTTTTTTAGGGGTAAATAATGGACATATCTGGTATCATTAACCGCTTCACGATAGCGTGAGGCAAGTACCCTGAAATATGGGTTTGTGGCACCGTCCGTCACGTTTTGATTGTCCTCGCAACAACCCCCACTGAGCCAGAAATTAACTCTGCGCTCGCCTATGTAATCGGAGCTAAGACGATTCAATGAGCAAGGCAACCACCAAAAACGGAACCGCGCAAACAAAGCCGCAAACTATCGACGAACATATCGTCGAAATCGTTTGTGACTCTGGTGAAGGCGCCCAAAAAGCAGGGACTCTTTTTGCAACGATTAGTGCAAAAATGGGTAACGGAATTTGGACAGTTGAAATTATTCCTGCAGAAATTAAGCCTCCTGCTCGTTCCCGTGAAGGAGCGAGTGGAAACCGCATTCGCGTTGGAAGCAAAGAAATGACCAATGCCGGGGATGAAGCTAACCTTGTTGTTGCTTTAAACGAACAAGTTTTATATGGCCGGCTTTCCCAAGACGCCTATGGTCCTGAAACAACAATCCTACTTGAGAGCGTTTGGGCAACTGACCCAGATGCAAATATTCGTGATGCATACACCGCAGCGCTTGCTGACTTTTCTGCTCGTGGCTTGAACGTTATCGAGCTTCCAATCCATGAAGCTTGCTCAGAACTCATGACGGATCCACGATTAGGCAAAAACATCTTTGTACTTGGCATTCTTTGTTACATTTATCAACGAGATACTGCTCTTGCTAAACAAGAGATTGCAAACATCTTTGCCAAGAAAGGCGAAAAAGTCATTTCGACCAACCATGCATTACTTGATGCAGGCGTCGAATTTGCTATTAAACATATCCCATTCACCTACACAATTCCAAACATGGACGTTACAGACGACCAAGTAGTTATGAATGGAAATGTAGCAGTTGCGCTTGGAGTAATGGCTTCTGGAATGGACATGGTTTCCATGTATCCAATTACCCCCGCAACTTCTGCTTCACATTACCTTGCGGGCGTGTTTGATCAAGCAGGTGGATTCGTTCACCAAGCCGAAGATGAAATTGCAGCGATTGGCTTTGCGTTAGGAGCATCGTATGCTGGCAAGACTGCATGTACTATTACATCTGGTCCTGGTATGGCTCTTAAAACCGAATTTATCGGCTTGGCTGTAATGTCTGAGATTCCGATTGTTATCGTTAATGTTCAACGCGGCGGGCCGTCAACTGGTCTCCCAACCAAAGTAGAACAGGGAGACTTATTAAATGCAATGTATGCTGCTACTGGCGATGCACCAAAAATCATTATGGCTCCTGCCACAATCGAAGAGAGCTTTTATAGCATCATCACCGCAAGACAACTTGCAGAGGCATTCAGAACACCAGTTATTGTTCTAACCGATGCGAACCTCGCTACAGGGCAAACACTCTACAAACGTCCGGTTACCAAAGAAGATTGGCTTGCTCCGCCAATTGACCAAAGCGATTGGCATGCAGGGACTCCTGCTTACGCTTGGAACGAAGAAACAGGCATTTCACCAAGACCTATTCCCGGCCAAAAAGGTGGCGAGTATGTTCTAACTGGACTTGCCCACACACCAGAGAGCCATGTCGCCTACAACCCACAAGCAAACCAAGTGGGTTGTGATATGCGAAGTAGAAAAATAGCTGCACTTGAACAAACCTTCACCCCTCCAAAGGTTCATGGTGATGAATCGGGAGATTTACTTATCGTTGGTTGGGGATCAACGCTTGGAGCAATCGAAGAAGCAGTTGACCGTGCAAGAGCGAAAGGTCATAAGGTCTCTTCAGTTCACCTACGTTACCTTTCGCCAATGGAGGTTGGTCTTGAAGAGATATTCGCAAAGTTCAAGAAGGTGATGACGGTAGAAATCAATTACAGCGACCCTATGGGAAGTGTTGCACATCCAAGACCATCGCAACTTGCGATGATGTTACGAGCACATTTGATGCAGGAAGTTGATTTTTGGTCCATAGTTCCTGGACAGCCACTTGGTCCAAATCAAATTGTCGGAGTCATCGAAGACAAACTTGGAACAACCAAACCATCTAAAAAGAAAAACGAAAAAGCAGGAGCGGGTAAGTAAATATGTTTGGATTAAAACAAGATTGGTCACTTGATGTATTGCCTAGGTATTTTACACTTGATGACTACGAATCATCAGTGCCACGATGGTGTGCTGGATGTGGAGACCACGGCATCCTTACTACGGTTCAACGAATTTGCAGGGACAAACAACTCCTTCCTGAGAAAACTGTTTGTGTTTCTGGTATTGGTTGCTCTAGCCGTTTTCCGCACTACATGTCAACGTACGGTTTTCATGGTTTGCACGGACGTGCGTTTCCAGTTGCATGTGGAATTAAATCACGACGCCCAGACCTAGACGTTTGGGTTGCAACTGGCGATGGCGATTGTTGTTCGATTGGCGCGGGTCATTGGGTGCATGCTGTTAGGTACAACATGGATATGGTTGCAATTCTTTTTGACAATAATGTCTACGCATTGACAAAGAAACAAAGTTCACCTACAAGCCAAATTGGACAATCAACAAACACCCACCCTAAAGGGGCACCTCTTCCTCCGCTCAATCCTTCAACAACTACTCTTTCTATCACAAATTGTTCGTTCGTTGCTCAAACGGTTGACTGGAATCCTGTGCACATGCACGAGACCTTAAAAGCAGCGCATGAACATAAAGGGTTTAGTTTTGTACGAATTTTTCAGCGGTGCCCTGTCTTTTCTGAAGAATGTTTTGCAGAAGCACAAACTGATCCGGACTTGGTGCAACTTGTAGAACACGATAATGGATTACAGGTATCCGAATCCGGTACTCGAATCTACAAAAACCGTCGCACCCACGACCCTTCCGATTTGGTTCAAGCAATGGCTGTTTCAAACCAGACTGATGTACTTCCAATTGGTTTGCTTTACCAAAATGAGACTATGCCTATTTACAACGAATATAGTTCTGTCGGTATTAACTCAACGCCTGAAGACAAAATAAACGCACTGAATCATCAACTCGACCGCTTCGCAATCTAAGGATTTACCTATGTCATCTCCTGATGTTATTGATCATGAAATGGAAGAAACACAACTCATAGACCTAGAAGGTCTGCATTTCCCTCCTGATGAGGGCTTGCCTTCCGGACACACATTACCAGACGTACTACGAGATGCTCGTAGGTTTCATGCTGGAGACCCCTCAGTTGTATCTAGTATGAGTACGGACCTGTTGCCAGCGGTCATGCACACACTTCGTCGCCCCGAACTTATACGTACCGATTACCCCTTGGTACTTCTCCCTTGTGGGAAAGTTCAGCCACTCGTTGAGTTCTTTATTGAAATTATCGCGAAAATTGAGAATTCCAAAGTTCTCTCAGACAATCTTGTTCGTGTTGAGCGCCAAGTTCGAGAAGGTCTTAAGACAGTCGCTGATGCTGCAAAAGTAATTGGCTCCGCTGGTTCAAAAGTTGGAGATATGCTTGCTCTCAACGAAAAAGCTGACCACGACTTCAGAACAAAAGGCGCAGAGTTAGTACAGTCAATTCCAAAGGGCACGATTCTTGTTCCATGTACCAGCGTTGCTGGCCCAGCTGTTGCACTACACATTATTGAGGCGCAAACAAGGGGAAATCACCTTCGAGATAGCGTTATCAAAATGCGAGACGCACTCAAGAGTATGAACAGCCGCGAGCCAGCCGTCGAAGCCAGTGGCATTGATTCAAGTAAACTCCAAACAGTCCTAGGGAAAACTACATCGGGTAGTGTGCCTATGGACGAAAGTAGAACAAAACGAGTTAAAGCAACTATTAAAACCATCGAGGCATGGCTAACAAACAGCGATTCTCCTCTTTATGTTGTCACTTCCTCTTTTGCTGATGACATTTCTGTTCCACACTCTGCTACAAAAGTAAAAGCTGGTGATTCTCTTTGCAACAAGGCAATTGAGACATTTGATGAACTTGCTCAGCGCTATGCTCAACTATTTGGCGCAATGCGTACCGCTCGATTGGAACTTGCAAATGCTTACGAGAGCCCCCGTCATGACCACCTTCTTGAAAATTTTTGTAGAAAATGTTTTTCTGATGCTGAGTTTGACCTTATGCCAAAAGTTGTAGCAGTTGGTTCTGTACAAGACGGACTTGCAAACATGGCTTCGCTTTCAACTATTTTGCGTTCAGCAAGACCTGTCACATTGCTTTTGCTTGGAGACGATCTTGCAACTCTAGATCATGAAAGAATCGAACTAGCATATCTAGCAGTTGCACACCGAAAATGTTTTGCAACGCAAGTTTCAATTGCACATCCATCCCATTTAGTAGATTCAATTAAAAGCGGAATTGATTCAGTTCGTCCAACTTTGCACACAATAGCGAGCGAAGACACTCATCCACTTGGCGCTTGGCTTGAAGGCAATGCGGCTATAGAGGGGCGAGCATGTCCACTTCTTAGGTACGACCCTTCGCAGGGTTTAACATGGGCGGAGCGATTTGACCTTGTAGATAACCCTCAGACAGAACATGATTGGCCCATTTGGACTGGCGAAATTGACAACCAAAAACTTGAACTATCTTTTACTTTTGCACACTGTGCAATGTTAACGACCAATTTGCAACAATACTTTATGCAACTTCCTGATGGCGTTACATCCAGTGATTTGTTGCCAATTGAACAGTGGCTCCATCTTTCACTTGATGAGTCTGCGACGGTGCTTCCATACCTATGGGCAGCAGATGCAGATGGAGCAATTCATAAGTTGGTCGTCGCAAGAGTTGTTACTGATGTTTGCAGAGAGCGGCTTGATTACTGGAATACTCTGCAAGAATTAGCCGGTATCGATAATTCTTATGTTGAACAAGCAATTCAAGAAGAACGTGAGATATTAGATACAGCATTTGCAACTGAACGTGAGACACTTGCAAGTAAACATGCAACTGAAATTGAATCCCTTAGAACAACTGCATCACAAGTTGCAATGCAACAACTTGCAGAGGTGCTCCTCGGCGGAGGTGGCGGATTTGTGAATCCACTTGTTTCTGCGTCGGCTCCAACGATTGCTCCAGTTGCGAACGGTACTATTGCAACTCCAACCGAAGCAGGTGAAGAAGTTGCAACTGAGGAGTCTGCAACTACAGAGCCCGAAGATACTGGCTCAGGCGACCTAGGCGAAGCATGGATTGACAGCCCGCTTTGCACAACTTGCAATGATTGTATGGATGTCAATGCACAGGTATTTGTTTACAACGAAGATAAACAAGCGTACATTAAAGATGCTTCTGCGGGAACGTATGAAGAAATGGTTCGGGCTGCTGAGGCATGTCCTGCACGTTGTATTCATCCTGGCGGGCCGCTTAACCCAAGCGAACCAAATCTCGATGAACTTAAAAAGCGTGCGGCTGATTTTATTTAAGGATTTGTTTTGGATACAACCCTTACAGCCGTTCTCATCATGTCATCAATCGGTACCTTTTTTGGTATTTGTTTAGCGGTTGCACATAAATACTTAAAAGTAGAAGAAGATCCCCGCCTTGATGTTGTTGAAGAAATGTTGCCCGGAACAAATTGCGGCGCTTGTGGAGAGCCCGGATGTCGCGCTTTTTCTGAAGCATTAGTTGGCGGCATCAAAGAACCTTGCCAGTGCACGGTTGGTAGCCCAGATGACATCGAGATAATTGCTTCGTTTCTTGGAGTAGTTGCAGGTGAACAAGACAAAGTCGTTGCACGCCTTCATTGCGCAGGTGGGCTTGGCCTTGCAAGACAAATTGCAGAATACGAGGGCTATTCAAATTGCCGGGCGGCACACCTTGTAGGTGGTGGTGGCAAAGGCTGCAGTTGGGGATGCCTCGGGTTAGATGATTGTATGGTCGCCTGCGACTTTGATGCAATACACATGAATGAACAGCGCCTTCCAGTTGTAAGCGTCGAAAATTGCACTGCGTGTAATGATTGTGTTGAAGCGTGTCCTCGCGATCTCTTTGATCTTATGCCTTTATCACAAAAATTGATAGTCCAATGCAACGCGCCACTAGAAGGTGATGATGCTTACGCCGTCTGCAGTGTTTGTTGCGATGGTTGCCAGCGATGCGCAGCTGACGGAGATGGAAAAATAACCATGCAAAATAATTTACCAGTCGTTGATTGGAGTGATGGCAATATCGCTGCCTCTCCAAAAGCAACTTGGCGGTGCCCCACTGGCGCAATTACTTGGGTTGAAGATGGACAATTCATTCAGCCAACTGTTGAGTATTCCACTCGCAAGGAGGTAGCAGTATGAATGCCTTTACAACAATAACGAATCGGCTATTTGATAAGGTTTTTCGCAGGGACAATGAAACAATAGTCTCTGGTGAACCGTGCACTGTTGACCCACTTACTGCTGTTGCTATTGTTGAATCAAAACACCTTGGCTCAACTGCATTCTGCGGACCATTGCCCGAATCCATTTCAAAAGAAACCTTCTCTGCAACAACTGATGAAGAAAGCACACTGCAAGAAGTCCACACTGCGCTCCTATCACCAAACCCTCGAAGTGCATTTGCCAGCGCGATGGGTCTCTCGTTAACTGGGCAACGAGCAACGGTCTTTTTAACAGCAACGGATCTTCACGCTTGTCAGGATTTGCTCATCGAGTGTGTGCGACAACATCTTCCAATTGTTATTCATGTTGCTCTATGTGATCATTGTCTTAATGTCACCTACGATGCTTACCTAGCTTCTTCAAACACTGGCTGCATGCAATTTCTTGCCTCTACAACGCAAACCGCTGTGGACTACACAATGTTTGCAAGGAAAGTGGCAGAAGAAGCCTTAATCCCAGCAATCGTCGCTGTCGACACATTCAAACCGACACTCGCCGAGTTACCATCGGAAGAACTTTCTACTGCTTGGATTAGTCAAGCAGATACATTTATTGCTTCTCCTAACGATGCCCAGCGGTTGATTTTCGGCGAGCAACGAAGGCAAGTTCCAGATAGATGGAATCTTGAACGACCTCTTTTGCTTTCTCCGATTCATAAACATTCAAGTGCAACTTTTAGCGCAACAAGAGCACCCTTCTACGATTCGCAGTTGCCAAAAATTTTAGATAAATCGCAAACGGATTGGGAAAAACTTTCTGGAAGAACCTGCCAGTCACTTCAACAAACAACTAACGCGGACTCGGAAACGTTATATGTTTGCCAAGGTGCCATGTATAACATTGCATCTGGAGTTGATAAATTAAACATTGTATCTGTGCATTGCATGCGTCCTTTTCCAGTTGGCGAACTTTACAATGCAGCATCAAACTGCAAACAGGTTATTGTGCTTGACACAACTAGTGTCACTCTTTGCGGCGACTCACAATTTGCTACTGAAGTAAAAGCTACTCTTGCCTCTTTGCCTTGCATTATCTCCGTTGTTCGATGTTTGGATGCTCAAGTAGAAGACATTGCAGCCCTTGACAAAGTTGCTAATGAGAGCGGAACTATTCCCTCAATGCTTGGCGTCTCTTTCATTCAAAAGAATACACCCTATCCAAAACAAACTTCTGCCTTGCAGGAAATTGCAAGAGCGTATCCTGACATTCCCTCTCACTCTCTATCGAGCAAGAAGGAAATCACGCTTAATCAATCGCAGCAAGTTTCAAAGTCCCCCCTGCTTGACTCGAACGCTTGGCAAGATAATTTTGGAAACTTGCCTCAGTTTTGGGATCATATCGGCACGCTGTATAACGACGGCAATGAACTGCTGCTTACTCCAAGTCCACTTCTAAGCACAAACTCTGTGCCACCTCTGACTGCAGCGCTGCGCAACGTGCAATCTGATGCGCAAGTGCTCCCTATCTTTGATCCACTCCACTGCGACGGAGACCCTTCGTTGTGGATGTCATGTCCTGATGGTTCTGTTTCTGCTTTGGTACTATCACCTAAAGCACTTCTTGACTCTGGCATTGCAAAGGCAAGAGGTGCTTCCTCTGGTCTTCGCTCCATTTCTGGTGCGCTTTGCAAACAAATGATCGCCGTTGCAAAAACAAATATGCAACCAACACTTGGCGACTTATTAGAACTCTCTTTTGCGGAACTTGACATAGCCCAAGAGCGGCTCGCTTCTTTGCAAGAAGGGCTAGATGCTGTTGTGCAAGCAGTTGGCATTATTCCAATTGCAAAGACACCCACTTTCTTTGACAAAGATGGGGCTAATGAGTTCTTAATTTTGAGTATCGACCCTGATGCTTGCAAATCACCTGAACTCGTTATTGCTTCTTGTGCAGGTCATGGTCTCGAACCAACCGCTCGCACAGACGAAAGTATTCAACTCGCTCGTGAACTGCGAGATTTGATTTTTGAACTGCCTGATACAAGTGGAAATACAATTCACCGCATCGCGCAGTTTGATGGGATGAAACTCCCTGCAATTATGCTCAGCCGCCATTGCCATCATGCCATGGCAGCAGGAGACGAATCAGAGGTTGGCTCGGGGGCAAAACTTGTCCTAAGACAAGCACTTGGCCTTGCCGAGTATGCATTGCAACCGCACCTGCAAGCTTTATTGACAGAAATCGATGGACTAAAAGAATCACTGCAAAGTGGCGCGACAAGTTTGCTTATTGACGCTATTCCTACTAGCAACTTAGATGCAATTGCAACGGCATTTGAAGAGGTTGGACAGGATGATGTAGACTTGGCAACTGTACTTTCAGCAATGCAAGTCGATGATGATTCCCCAACTGTTGATGGAGAAACAGTTCGCGTGATGGCCTCATTAGTAACAGAATTAGACAACATAGCCAACCGATTAACTCACTCTTCGGGAGGTCTTGGTAGAGCTCGCAGTGGCTTGACAATCTCAGGAAGCGCAACAGGTAATTGGGCAGCGTTGTTTCCATGGAACCCATTCTCGTCACCTGTTGCAGTTAATACAACGCACACTGGCTGTAGCATGTCGGTGGGTTTATTTGAAGGACAGATGCAGAGTGTACTTACGGACTTAAACACGATTCGAAAGGCAAAACTTGTATTAGAAAATCCAATTAAGGCAGCCCATCCTGAGCAAGAAATTGAAGCGCACTCACTTGAAGAATTAACGAATGAAGAACGAGCACTTTGCCCACCACTTATCATTGTTGCGGATGCTGCTTCGATGCACCGCAATTCGCTTTCTGAACTTGCTTGGATATTAGATAGCGACCTTCCAGTTAAGGTCCTTGTACTTGGTGATGGCACAGAAGACGTTGCATTATTTGGGTTAACTTCCTGCAGCGCATTTATTGCGCAATGTTCACCAGCAAATCCAGATCACTTTGCTTCTTCTTTGATTGGCGCTCTTCAATACAAAGGCCCCGCACTGGTTAGCGTTTACGCTCCAAGCCCAAAACAACACGGCTTTGCAGTGGAAGACCTTATGATTCAGGCAACGCTTGCAGTAGATTGCAGGGTCTGTCCACTCTTTACCTACAACCCAAGTGAAGAAGGTGTGTTTGGCACTTGTATCGACATAACAGCAAACCCCAAATTTACTTCTTTGCTAGCCCAAGAGGATTTAACTCCAGCAAAATGGGCTTCTTCCCAACAACGGTTTACTGACGATTTTGATGGAGACGAAGTGATACTCGCTCGTTGGAAAATGTTACAAGAACTTTCAGGTGTAATCACCCCGTTTGATGATTTAGCAAGAGCAGAACAAGATGAAGCGGCTCGCCAACATTCACTAGACCTTGAAGCACTAGCAAGGGACTATCAAGTAAAAATGGCAACTCTTAAGGAGCAGTACCATTCAGAAGCAGTGGCATCTGTAACAAGCGGATTGATGCAGATGGCTTCCAAAGCTCAACCGAAAAAACCGGAGGATGCTACCTGATGAGCGTTGCTGAACTTGTGGGCACATTTAGAAATGGTGTGCATCCACATGAAAATAAGGAGCAAACTGAGAACTTCCCAATTGCCAGAATGGCTTTTGGCAAGATTTTCACTTTGCCACTTTCACAGCATCTTGGAGCACCATCAAAATCAATTGTAGAAGTTGGACAAACAGTTTTTCGAGGGCAATTGTTAGCAGAAGCAGGTGGTTATGTTTCCGCGAATTTGCATTCACCAGTTGATGGCAAGGTAATTACAATTGGACCACGAAGGCATCCCCGCGGTGACCTTGCCACTTGTATTGAACTTGAAGCAGACCCATTTTCAACACAAACTATTAACGCATCACCGCAAAATGATCCAATGAATATGTCAACGGATGACTTCGTTGCGAGTATTCAGGATTCTGGGCTCGTTGGCCTTGGAGGTGCTGCCTTTCCAACCCACGTTAAGTATAAATTGCCAGAGGGCAAAACTTGTGAACATCTTGCAATCAATGGCTGCGAATGCGAACCATACCTTACATGCGACCACCGAACGATGGTTGAGCGTCCAGAGGCAGTTGTTCGCGGCATAACAATCGCAGCAAAAATATTAGGCGCAAAGAAAACAAGTGTAGGTATAGAAAAAAATAAACCAGATGCAATTGCAGCGATGCAAGAAGCAACAAAGAACTTGGATGATATTGAAGTTTACCCTCTCAAAGTTAAATATCCGCAAGGCGCTGAAAAGATGCTCATCAAGGCAATCTATGGAATTGAAGTTCCTGCTGGAAAACTACCTCTTGATGTTGGCGTAGTCGTAAACAACGTCGCAACGATGACGCAGTTTGCTGATTGGTTTGACGAAGGGCTACCTTTGATAGAACGTGTGGTTACAGTTGCAGGAACAGCAATTGCAAGACCTGCAAATTTAATTATTCCTGTTGGCACTTCGGTTCGCGAAGTTCTTGATTTTTGCGGTTTAGATATGAACACGCAACAGGTAATCATGGGCGGACCAATGATGGGGATGCCCCTAAGTTCTCTTGACGTTCCTGTTCTTAAAGGAACAAGTGGGCTACTCGCGTTTACTGAAGCTCCCAAGGGTCATCAAAATACACTTGCCTGCATCAGTTGCGGGCAGTGCTTAGAAGCATGCGGGTACTTTCTAAACCCTGCTCGACTTGCTAAGTTAGCCCAAGCAAGGCGCTGGGACGAACTCGATGATTTTTACGTAAACGATTGCATGGAATGCGGCGCATGTAGTTGGGTTTGCCCCTCCTCTATTCCAATCGTGCAACTAATTCGCACTGGTAAAGGCGCGCTTCGTGAACTGAAAGCGAACCAACAAGCATGATTAAGAAACCTATGCAACTTCTTCTTCAAACATCGCCTTTTTTGCGGCGTGGCATTACGACCCCGCGTTTGATGAGCGAAGTAGTCATTGCAACCATTCCCGTCATTTTTGCAGCATGCTGGTACTTTGGCCTTAGTGCTCTGCTTCTAATCTTTGCATCAGTCGCTGGAGCGATGCTCACGGAATGGTTTTTTACCCCAAAGAAGTCAAGCACGCAACCTAGCAATTCGCTACTTGATGGTAGTGGTTTACTCACAGGCATCTTACTTGGGCTTACCCTCCCTCCAGGCATGGCAATGTGGATGGCATTCCTTGGCGGAGTTGTTGGGATTTCCATAGGCAAACTCGTGATGGGCGGTCTTGGACAAAACATGTTTAACCCAGCGCTTGTTGGGCGTGCATTTTTGCAAGCGGCATTTCCAACTGCAATCACAACTTGGAACCCTCCTGCCACATCCCCCGGAAGTTTAGAATCTTTTACTGCAATCCGTGAAAGCAATCTTGCAGCCCCATTCATGCAGTCAAGTACTGATGCAGTCACTACTGCTTCACCACTTGGCTTAATGAAGTTTGAACATGAACCAACACCTTGGTTTGATTTATTCATTGGAAATACAGCAGGTTCACTCGGAGAAACATGCGCCATCGTAATCATTGTGATGGGTGTAATCATGGCAATACGGCGTGACTTCGATTGGCGAATTCCTGTTTCGATTTTGCTTGCAGTTGCTGCTTTCTCTGCTATTCCTTGGTTCATAAAACCCGAACTTTACCCTACACCTTTGGGAATGCTTCTTTCAGGTGGCTTGCTCTTTGGTGCTGTTTATATGGCTACCGATCCTGTGACCTCCCCAGTTACACCAAAGGGTGCATGGATTTTCGGCGCTTCTATTGGCTTGCTTGTTGTATTGATTCGTTTATGGGGCGGACTGCCAGAAGGTGTGATGTACGCGATTTTGCTGATGAACGCAGCAACGCCTCTTATTGAACGCATCGCGCAGCCGCGCGTCTTTGGTCGAGGAAGGAGCGCAGTATGAAAGAAGTAGAACTCACTTGTTCCGCTACTGCCAAGGAACCAAGTGCACTTCGACTTGTGCTTACACTTGGTATTGCTGGACTTATTTCTGGGTTCATCTTGGTTTTTGTCTATCAATATACTGCTCCAATTATTGCTGCAAACAAAGCGAAGGCGCTTCGCGAAGCGGTCTTCAAAGTTGTTCCAAACTCCGCTTACTTGCAAGAACTCCATTACAAAGACGGCGAGTTAGTCAGAGTCGCAGATGAGTCTGGTGGCGAAAAGGTACAGCCGGGCGAAATTCTTTATGGTGCGTATGGTCCAGATAGTGGGTTCATGGGCTACGCAATTGTTGGCTCAGGCAACGGTTTTCAAGACACTATCCGTCTTTTGTATGGTTATGACCCAGTGCAGCGAGCAGTCCTTGGCATGCACATCCTTGACAGCAAGGAAACACCTGGGTTGGGAGATAAGATTTACAAAGACGCTGATTTTGTTTCCCAATTTAGTCCCGTTTTAGTGGACCCAAGTGTCGAACTTGTCAAAGGTGGCCGCAAAGCCGACAATCAAATTGACGCGATTACCGGTGCAACTATCTCATCCGATGCAGTTGTAAAAATTATTAATAATGCGCACCAAAAATGGGATGACAAAACAAAGGGAGCACCACCTAAATTCGTTCCACCTCCTCCTCCAAAAGAAAAAGAGAAGGACGGCAACGAATGAGCGCAACGAAGAGTTATTCTGAAGAGTTTCTCAAAGGAATTTGGAAGGAAAACCCAGTCTTTATCCAAGTGCTTGGCATGTGTCCAATGCTTGCAGTTACAAACACCGCAGTGAACGCAATTGCAATGGGTGTTGCGACTGCTTTCGTGCTTCTTGGTTCGAGTATTCTTGTTTCGTTACTTCGCAAGGTGATCGCCAAGCCCGTACGAATTAGTACGTATATTGTCATCATCGCAACATTTGTAACGGTAGCAGATTACTCAATCGAGGCGTTCTCCCCTGCTCTTCACCGTGAACTTGGCGCATTTATTGCACTCATTGTTGTGAATTGTTTAATTCTTGGAAGGCAAGAAGCATATTCGAGTAAAAACACCGTTGGATTTGCAATCGTAGATGCCTCTGGCATGGCAATTGGTTTTGCGTTTGCATTATTCTGTTTAGGAGCAACTAGAGAAATTCTTGGTTTTGGTACTTTCTTTGGCTCCCCTATTTTCGGTGAACACTTTGAACCATGGGTCATCATGGCATTGCCGCCAGGCGGCTTCTTAATGCTTGGTTTTATCCTTCTCTTCTTCAACTGGCTTGAGCAACGCAAGAAAGGAGCAGCAGTATGAGCGATCTTGCTTGGATTTTCATAAGCGCACTGCTTGTAAATAACTTTACGTTGTATTACTTCCTTGGTCTTTGCCCATTCTTTGGTGTCTCAAGCAAAGTAAGCGTCGCTGTTCGACTTGGACTTGCCACTATTTTTGTCATGATTATTACTTCGCTTGCTGCAACGTTCCTTACAACGTTTGTCTTGCCGCACGCTCCTTACTTAAAATTAATTAGTTTTATTATTGTTATTGCTAGCACCGTGCAATTCGTTGAGATGGTTATTAAGAAACTCAGCCCTACGTTATTTAGAGCGATGGGTATTTTCTTGCCTCTTATTACAACAAACTGCGCAATTCTCTTTTTGGCACTTACCCAAACAAGTAAGGAATACACGCTTGTTCAAGGGCTTGTGTTTGCTCTTGGCGCAGGTGGCGGCTTTACAATTGCACTTGCCTTAATGGCTGGGCTACGCGAAGAAGGCGAACTATCTAAGGTTCCTAACATCGTAAAAGGAACTGCGCTTAACATGATTATTGCGGGCTTGCTCTCACTTGCCTTTATGGGGTTTGCTGGTTTGTTTAGTGCGTAATGAAATATGCGATTGCCATTCTTAGTCTTGGAATAGCTTGTGCGCTTTGGATGACACTGCAACTTTGGACGGGCAAGAAAAATAAAAATAATCGTTGGCGAGGTGGCGGCGGTTGTGGTGGGCACGTAATTCTGTTCTCAATTTTGCTATGTTCAATTGGGTGTAGCAACGAAAACGAACTTACTCAAACTACGCAAGAGATAATGGGCACTTCTATTATCGTTACTGCACCAAGCATATACCACGACGTCGTATTTGAAACTTTTCGTCAAGTTGATTCTGATATGAGCGAGTGGAAAGAGAACTCTCCACTAACGAAAGTGAATAATGCAGCAGGTCAAGAGCCAGTCGTTGTTCCAGAGGATCTATTCAAAACGGTTCAGCGATCGTTAGAAATTGCACAGACAACTTCGGGGGCATTTGACCCAACTTGGGCATCGCTTTGGGAGCTTTGGAAGTTTGATGGTAAGAATATCGTTCCTTCCATGGAAGTTGTTGAAGAAATATTGCCGCGGGTCAATTGGAAAAACGTTCAACTAGATGAGAACACGTCAACAATCTATCTTCCCCAAGGAGCGATGCTTGGTTTAGGCGGAATTGCAAAAGGCGTTGCGCTCGATTTAGCAAGAGATGCACTTATTGGAAAAGGCGTTAACGACTTTATGATTGTAGCTGGCGGTCAGGTTTTAGTTAACGGTCTTAAGAACGGCAAATCGTGGCGAGTTGGCATCCGTGACCCCAAAAAGGAACAACATGAATATTTTGCTGTCTTAAAAGTAACCGATACTTGCGTATCAACTAGCGGGAACTACGAAAAGTTTTTTATCAAAGACGGCGTTCGCTATCACCATATCATTGACCCTCGAACTGGCTTTCCTGCTAAAGATACAGTTAGCGTTACTGTTCTTTGCAAAGATGCATCATTAGCAGATGCACTCTCAACGGCCCTATTTGTGATGGGTACAGAGAAGGGAATGCAATTT
>JACNLO010000060.1 GCA_014381555.1 Planctomycetota bacterium
CAAATTAGGAAGCCAAATAGGAAGCAAAAGCACTTTTCCGCTTTTGCTATGATGTTCACATCCGGTTCTCGGGAAAGGGGTAGCCACGGGGCTAATCCCAATGCTTATAAGTGAACTCAAGTAGTAATGAGGTTTAACATGACAACACGAAATGACGGTCGACCAGTAATGTGCAACGGAGAGAATTCTCTTCCTCTATCTAAACTAGATACATCCGCTTTCGATGAAAACATGTTGCAACACCACATTGCACAAAACACGAACATTCTTCCAATTTCTGAGTTAGAACCAGGCTGGTCAGATTCGTGTTGTGTTGCAAGAGAGTTTCCAACAAGTGCTGGTCCTATTGATTTGCTCTTGGTAAATGCTTATGGAAGATTGACAATTGTTGAAACCAAATTGTTTAAGAACCCTGAATCAAGGCGAGAAGTGCTTGCACAGGCACTCGATTACGCCGCGGCTCTTCACAACATGACTTATGAAGAACTCGGTAATGCTGTTCGAAGAAAAAACCCTGAGTTATCAGATAAGGCTGATCCGCTCTTTGCCTTTGCAACCTTGAATTGTCTGGGAGCCGAAGATATTGATCAGGAAGTATTCCACGATCGCGTCTGTACTGATTTAGAAGTTGGACAATTTCTTATTTTGATTGTGGGCGAAGGAATTAAAAAACGGCTATGCGCTCTTGTCGACTATTTTGACAAGATTAGTCACTTGGGATTTAAAGTTGGACTTGTTTCAGTTGAACAATGGAAAACAAACGATAACGCGATTGTACTCATTCCAAAAATCGTAGGTACAATTGAACGAGAAGCTAGAATTTGGACCCCTGACCCAAACTCAGCAGCTGCACAAGAAATTGCCGAAGAGGAAGTAAAAACAGCGAACACGCCATCAGGTAAAAAACGGCTGAAAATGACCGAAGGTGATGCAATAATTAAATTTCGCACTTCTATCACTGAGTTAGAAAATGGTTCGCAAATCCTTAAGAATATAGATTCTCTTTCTGAACAGTGTGAACAATTCGGTTTAGTGGCGGAACATTCCGACGAAGGAAGCAGTTGCATTTTCTACTATGTTGAACTTACATTGGACGATATAAACAAATTCAATCTTCTGCAATGCAACAAAACGGGGACCATAGGAAACTATAATTTTTTGCAATACAGATGCAGTAAGTTTCGCCAACTACCTGATTCAATCTGGATAGATCACTGGACAAAACTTGGTAAAATTACAGGCGCTGGAACACTAGTAAAAAAACCAACAAAAAAACCCCGGATGGGCAACAATTTTTATCCGCTAATCTAAAAGCACCAACCATTAATGACATTTTAGGAGTCAATGGACAATTCGTTGAAGCAATCGCGAAACTATTTGACGATACTTCGAATGAGATAATGCTTGCTTTTGAAAAAAAAGAAAGTTGATTTGAGACTCAACTTTTGTAAGATAAGATGTTAAAGGGGAATTGCAATCTTCATATTTTAAGTTGCAATCATACAAGATGATTCATAGATGCAAACAGTATAATTCTATTGATATATTCGTTTCCGCTTTTGCTATGATGTGTTCATCCGGTCCTCGGGAAAGGGGTAGCCACGGGGCTAAACCCGAAAGCTATTTTTGAACTGGAAAGCCTTGGAGGTTCAGGATGCTCGTTTACATTGAAGACAAAAAAACTTTTAACGAAGATGTGTTTGAAAATAACATTGAGGAGAAAATTCTCGGTTTAATGAAGAAAAAACTTGGTAAACGAGTAAGTCCAAATGAGATACGCTCTTGGAAATATTCGCTTGGCTACATGGATCGGATTCTAAACAATCCCTCAATTCCAGACAATGCGGGTATTGCAATCGAATATGGAATACCACAGACATCAAAACGTGTAGATTTTATCGTTACGGGTACTGACGAAGTGGGGCAACAAACAGCTATCATTATTGAGTTAAAGCAGTGGGAAAAAGTGGAAATCACAACTAAAGACGCAATAGTGTCAACATATCTTGGGGGTGGTACCAGGGAAACCAGCCATCCCTCATATCAAGCATGGTCATACGCATCTTTATTGTTAGATTTTAATGAAGAAGCGCGAGCAGAAGATGTGACCCTTTATCCCTGTGCATACCTGCATAATTGTAAAAGCGGTGAGGTAATCAATGATGCTTTTTATAGGGCTCATACAGAGAAAGCACCTGCATTCTTAAAATCAGATGCATCGAAGTTACGAAATTTTATTTCTCAATATGTTAAATTTGGCGATGCTGGTGAACTGATGTATCGTATTCGTGATGGCAAAATTTCACCATCAAAAAACCTTGCAGACAAGCTAGCGTCACTTCTTGAAGGCAACAAGGAATTTTTAATGATTGACGACCAGAAACTTGTTTATGAAACAGCAATTCATCTTGGAGATAAGGCAACAGAAGATTCAAAAGAAGTATTCATCGTTGAGGGCGGCCCTGGTACAGGAAAGTCAGTAGTCGCAATAAATTTGTTGGTAGATTTAATTGGCAAGAAAAAAAATACAAAATATGTAACAAAAAATGCTGCGCCAAGAACAGTTTACGAAAGCAAACTCTTAGGCTCGATGAAGAAGACGGAGATTTCTAATTTGTTTACAGGTTCTGGCACTTTTACGCTGACTCCTAAGAGTACTTTCGACACATTGATTGTCGATGAAGCGCATCGCCTTAATGCAAAATCAGGAATGTTTCAGAACAAAGGTGAAAATCAAATAAAAGAAATTATTCATGCATCAAACTGCAGTATCTTTTTTATCGATGAAGATCAGCGCGTGCATTTTAAAGATATTGGAACAATAGATGCAATTAAAAAATGGGCAGAACTGCAGAACGCCAATGTCACAGAGATGAAATTGGAATCGCAATTTCGCTGCAATGGATCCGACGGATACTTGGCTTGGGTTGATAATACATTGCAGATAAAAGAGACCGTGAACGAAACACTGCAAGATATAGATTATGAATTTGCAATTTGTGAAACACCCAACGAATTGCAAGAGAAAATATTTGCATTAAATAAACTTAATAATAAAGCACGGATAGTTGCTGGATATTGTTGGAAGTGGGCGGGAAAGAAAGAAAAAACGATAAAAGATATTGTCATTGCGAAATATAATTTCGCCGCAAGGTGGAATCTTGCAGATGATGGAAATTTATGGATTTTAAAAGAAGAATCAGTCAACGAAATTGGTTGTATACACACTTGTCAAGGTCTAGAACTTGACTACATTGGTGTTGTAATTGGTCCAGATCTTATTGTTCGCGATGGCGAGGTGTTAACTGATGGCAATGAAAGAGCGAGTTCGGACGCATCAATGAAAGGTTTCAAGAAGTTATTTAAAACATCTCCAGAAGAGGCGATTGTCAAAGCGGACATGATTATCAAGAATACATATCGCACATTGATGACTCGCGGTCAAAAGGGGTGTTTTGTTTTCTCAACCGATCCTGAGACGAATGAATATCTGCAATACTCCTCTGGAAAAGTTCTTTAAACAAACTTGAATAATCTGCTGTTCGTAATCAGCTTATAGTTCGCAACCTAAGCCCGCGGCTTGCAAAGTATCTTTATCTGGTCCGCTGCCTGTGCAACAACCAGCAAGTTTGCCGTCAATCAAAACAGCGGGCACAGAACGAATGCCAAGTGCGCTTGCTCGCTTGGCAACATCTGCTTGATTCATATCCAAAACGCTGATGGTACAAGATGGGCACGCGAGACTATTGACTAAATCAATCGTCTCCTGACAGGCTGGACAACCAGCACTAAATACTTCAATTGTTCGTTGATTACTCATGTGAGTTTTTCCTTTTTGTTTTTATGAGTTTTTGTTTTTATGAGTTTTGATGAATTGTCTACGCAGGCAGAGCAACCATTGCTCTTTTTACGAGGCCATGCATTCCAAATAGTTGTGGTAACGAGTATTCCAATTCCTACATACATTGCGGTAGTAGAATCGAACAGAAATTTTCCGATCAACAGTAACAAAACCCCAAACACTCCAAGTAGAAATGGACCATACCCGCGCCGAGTTTGCGCTCTTAACGCGAGTGTTCCGAGAATTAGAAGGAGAAACACGACGGTTGTCGAAAACAAATATTCCTTTTCAAGTAGAAAACCAAGCCCAATTGCACTGAGCACTGAAGCGTACGCTGGCCAGCACAGTGGGCAAGAAACACTTGGTAGGAATGACAAAACAATGCCCGGAAAAGTTAGCAGCGAACTCTTCCAGCCAATATGTTTTTTTGCTTCGCTGGTCTTTGAATTGCCTTTAGTTTGTAGAAACGATTGTACGATTGCTTCGACAGAAGGAACACCAAGTATTGAACCCGTTTCATCACGATACAGTCGACAACAATCGCTATGCTCGCGAGGATGTTCGCCAGCAACATCTTCCTTATTCACGAGGATCGTCGGGGAACCGTATTGCTTCGCATACGCAGGACAGTCTTTCGAATGACGGTCCCATTCCTTCCAGTTTGCGGTTCGACTCAATTGCGCAAACGCCTTCATGATTTGCGCTCTGGCTGGCTTTATGTTTGGGCAATCTAGATCGTAAATGAGTTCAACAGATTGTTTCATTGCTCTTGCTCCAACGCATCGAGAATTGGGCATTCACTTATCGATCCCTTTCCACCGCATGCAGAAGAGAGTTTCTTTAACTCTCGCTTCATCCGTTGCAAAGTGCGAATTTTGCTTTTAATGTCATCTATTTTTTGATCCGCCTGCGCCTTCATCTGATTACAGGTCGTGCCAGTGGCAAGTTTTAGGGTAAGCAATTCCTTAATTTCCTTCAGGGAAAAGCCAAGTTCTTTTGCTCGCTTAATGAATCTAAGACGAAGAATCGTGTCGCGTGGATAATTCCGATAGCCAGAAGCGCGTCTTGGCGGGTCATCGATTAATCCTTCGCGTTCATAAAAACGGATTGTCTCAATTCCAACACTTGCCTCTGTTGCTACTTTTCCAATAGTCAATGTCTCTGTGCTCGTTTTCATGTAAGACAGTATAACCCTGTACTTTACTACAGAGTCAAGGGTAATTTTAAGAAAATATGTTTTTGTTGAATAACTTGTTCTACGGATTGCCCCCCCTTTTCACAAGTCAGTTTTTTCGGTTGGTTCACTTGGCTATTTGCAACTGGCCAAATCAACCACAAGAGTACCTAACTTCTCCCTAACTTTTCCCTAACATTCTCGCTATACTACGGCTTGGACTCTGAATAAGTGACAAATAATAGAGCTTTGTGCTGATTATTGCATCTTCAAAAGCGGTGAATTTTGGTTGGGGGCATAGCAGGCAGGTATATAACTATTAACATGTTATGTTAACTATTATTTGACAAAGGGCCGATGTGGAAGTATCATTCAAAACCAAGAAACTCAAAATAATTTGCGACAATGAAAGGAAAATGGTTGCCGCGTATGGCCAAAACAATGCAAAAAAACTCGGGCGTCGCCTCGCTGAGTTGCTTGCCGCTGAATCGCTTGCTGATATCTCGCACCGCCCTCCCCCACGGTGCCATGAATTATCTGGCACTCTTAAGGGAACACTCTCAGTTGATTTAGCACAGCCGTTTCGCTTACTGTTTAAGCCAGATCACGAACCAATTCCTACGAAGCCAGATGGCGGGATCGATCGTACAAAAGTTACTGCAGTAATCGTCATAGGAATAGAAGACACCCACTGAGCATGAAAGGAGCTCAACATGGCCACGACAAAAACAACTTACCCATACGAACCAAACTACGCTGTAGCTCCGGGTGAAATACTTGAAGAACATCTTGATGCTATTGACATGACCCAAAAAGAACTTGCACTCCGTACGGGTTTGACTGAGCAAACAATAATTCGAATCATTAAAGACAAACACCCGATCACGGTCAACACCGCCAACAAATTAGAACTTGTGCTTGGTGTTCCTTCTCGGATGTGGAATAATCTTGAATCGCTCTACCGAGAGCAACTTGCGAAAATTGCTGAAAAGTCCCTTCATGAATCAAACATCGCTTGGCTAAAGAGTGTTCCGTGGAAGGAACTCGTCAAACGAAAAGTGATTCCAAATGAAAAGGACAAAGCAGTACTCGTAAAAAATGTTCTTGCTTTTTTTGGCGTGAGTAATGTTGAACAGTTTCAAGCGTATTGGAAACAACAGTTGCAAACAGTTGCTGCAAGGAAATCTCAGTCCTTTAAAAGTGAATTTGGAGCAACATCTACTTGGATTCGACTTGGTGAATTGCAAGCACACAAGATAGACACGAAACCAATTGACAAAAAGAAATTCAAGCAATCACTCAAAGTCATTCGCGCACTTACGAACGAATCGCCCTCTTCCTTTGAACCAAAAATGCGTGCGTTGTGCGCAGATGCTGGAGTTGCGCTCTGTTTTGAAAAGGGAATTGCAAAAGCACCTTGGCACGGCGCTTCAAGATGGCTCAGCCCAAACAAAGCAATGATTTTGCTTTCCTTGCGTGGAAAACGCGATGATCAGTTTTGGTTTTCATTCTTTCATGAAGCAGGGCACATTCTTTACGATAGCAAGAAGGAAATGTATCTAAACGACGGGCGCAGCGATGATCCCTGTGAACAAAAAGCGAATGACTTTGCTGCACATTGGCTCATTCCAAAACAACACGAGAGGGAAATTGCAGAATATACATCTGAAAACGAATTGTTTGCACTTGCTAGCGCATTGAATATATCACCGGGTATTATCGCTGGGCGGTATCAGCATTTGACAGGTAATTACAACAAATTTAACAAGTTAAAAAGTAAATTAGAATGGGCTGACGCCTCCTAAACATCAACATGTGCGGACGATTTGCAAATCAACAAGAGGGTGCATCGGCGTGGGATGCATAT
>JACNLO010000067.1 GCA_014381555.1 Planctomycetota bacterium
TCCAAATACTCTTCCACGGTATATCCGCGATTCATCATTTTCAAAATACGGTTTGAACCCGACTGGGCTGGAACGTGCAAGTAATTACATATTCGTGGGCAATCACGCATCACTTCTAAAATATCATTACCAAAATCCTTTGGGTAACTTGTGACAAATCGAAGCCGTAAAATCTGTGGAACTTCATCATGAATGCGCTGAAGTAAATTCGCAAACGTCGTTACGTGCTCATTTTCATCGACTGGCTTACTAAACGCAGTAATACTTGGACCCACTTGTGGAACTTCGTTGCCAGCGCTGTTGAGAGCAACCCCATGTGTGTATCTGTAGTGATTAACCGTCTGCCCAAGTAACGTAATTTCAATTGCTCCAGTTTGAACCAGTTGCTTACATTCTTCAATAATTGCCTCAGGCGGGCGGTGTACTTCTGCACCTCGCGTGTTTGGAACAACACAATACGTACAAAACTTGTTGCATCCCCGAGTAATTCGAACATACGCACTCTTGTTAGAAGAGCTTCGGTGGTCAGGGTTAAAGGCTCTTGCAAGATCAAGCAATTCTAAATTGTCGTCAACTGCCGAAAGTGCAGCCGATCTTCTTGAACGGTTCCCCTGCAGAGCACTTCGCTCTGATGCACTTAATCGCTCGCCAGCAACTGCATTGTGCAACATCGTTGGAAGGCGGTCGAGTTCACTTGGACCACAAATAAAATCGATCTGAGGATATTTCCCAAGCAATCGTTTTCCTTCACGCTCGGGCAAGCACCCAAGCATGCCGATAACTACTTCTCTTCCCTCGTTTTTCTCTACACCCAGTTCGCCAATTCGGCTGAGTACCTTATTTTCGGCTTGCTCCCTAACAGAACATGTATTAAACAGAATCACATCAGCGGTTGCCCTATCTCCGTGAAAAACATAACCAAGGGCATCAAGTTGCCCCTGCACAAGTTCACTATCGAGTTCATTCATTTGACACCCAAAGGTCTCAAGATAAATAGATCGCTCTTCAACGTGTTGTTTAGTAGAGATTGGCATTTGCAACAGCGTAGTATGACCGAAACCACAGCAGATTGTGTGGTTTTCTTGTCAATACGGTCGATAGTCAACAAATATGCGAGCTGGCCAAGGCATCATCGTCATTTCAATCACCCTTCTCATGCTAGGCGTTGTCATGGTGAACTCTGCGGGCATGCAGGTCTCAGTTGACCCACCTACTTTTCACGACATGCTCACAAGCAGACCAACAATGCTTGCATTTTTTGCAATCGTCGCAATGTTCATTGGAAGCAGATTCCCTCTTCACTTGTTTGAGAAGTCATTTTTTAGAATTCCACTCGTACTCTGGATTCTATCTCTTGCAGTGCTTTTCCTTTTGTTCGTGTATGTTCCCGGCATCGGTCGCGAAGTTAATTCGTCCAATAGATGGATTCATTTCAGCGGATTCAGTTTTCAACCAAGTGAGGTAGCAAAATGGACGCTGGTTCTTGCTGTTGCATGGTGGGGTTCATCGCATATTCAAGATATCCAACGCTTTTGGAAGGGATTCGTTCCACCTATGCTTGGAATTGGAGCGATTGCTGCATTCATTGCGATTGAAGACCTTGGCACAGCAGTCTTAATAGGTACGGTTTCATGTCTACTTTTATTAGCTGCGGGATCAAAAATTATCCACTTCGCAACCCTCATCCCAATTGCTGTAGGTGGTTTTATTCTCGCGGTGATTTTGAGCCCGTATCGAATCGCCCGCTTGCAAACGTATCTCCATCCATTTGATGATCCGGAAAATTCCGGATACCACATTTTACAATCGATGTCGACAATTTCGGGGGGTGGACTTTCCGGACTCGGGCTTGGAAACGGCATTCATAAATTTGGGTATCTCCCTGAGGATACGACTGATTTTATTTATTCCGTTATCTGCGAGGAACTTGGTATCTTCGGAGCCGTTGCGGTAGCAACTTTATATATAGGTTTAGTCGTTTTGGGTGTATGTGTAATCCGCAAGACAAAGAATACCTTTGAGCAACTCATTGCACTTGGTTTTATTGTCACAATAGGTATTCAAGCGGGGATGAATATTCTTGTTGTCACAGCGCTTGTGCCAACAAAAGGAATTGCGCTGCCGCTCTTGAGTAATGGTGGCACTGGATGGTTGCTCACGGCATTTTGTATTGGTCTACTCAATGCAATAGACCGAAAAAACGATACAGTGATGGAAATGTCTTATCCATCAATCTCAAAAACAACTAACCCTACATGCCCAACATCCTGATTGCTGGTGGAGGAAGTGGTGGGCACGTTGCACCAGCAATTTCTGTTGCGGAGGCGTTGCTTGACAAAAAATGCAACGCAATTCTTGCGCACTCAACCCGCGATGTAGATTCGCTGATGACAAAACAAACACCATTTAAATGCATCACCGTTCCTGCGTCACCACTTTCCTTAAATCCAATAGGCTTTGTTCGTTTTTGTAATGGATTTAGAAAAAGTGAAAAAGTTGTTTCTGCATTTATCAAAGAAAATGGAATTGATTGTGTACTTTCAACAGGTGGTTTTATTGCTGCACCAGCGTTACGTGCAGCAAAAAAACAATCTTGTCCAACAGTTTTGTTAAATTTAGATAATCCACCTGGAAAAGCGAATCGCCTTGCAGTTAGATGGGCTGATACTGTTCTATCAACAGTAGAGTGTGGGCTTCCAAGTTCAAAACGAATCCCCCCGCCCCTTAGGAAATGTGTGATTAGCTCTTCAAATGTAACTAATAGTTATGAAAAATTTGGACTTGATCCAAAACTAATGACACTTCTTGTTACTGGAGCTTCTCAGGGTGCTACAACTATTAATGAACTTGTACCTGCTCTTGCAAAACTCCATCCAGACCAGTTTCGTGGCTGGCAAATACTCCATGTTGCAGGCACGGGGCATTCAGATACAGTGAAGGAATCTTGGAAGGATCTAAATATTCCCTGCAACGTTACTGATTTCGTAGATGAAATGGGGCTCGCTTGGAAAATTGCTGATCTTGCTATTACAAGAGGCGGAGCAAACACGATTGCTGAGCTCGCAATCAACGCTGTACCTGCAGTCATTCTTCCTTATCCTTATCACAAGGATGACCACCAAAAGACTAACGCAGAAAAACTTGCTTCTGTTGGCGGAGTTGTTGTTGAAACAGATTTCATCCAAGTATCACACAATCTTGATTGCGCAGGAAACACCATTCTCAAATTATTAAAAGATCATCAACAACGCCTTATTATGCGTCAAGCAATTGCGTCACTCTCAACTCGTAATGGCTCAATAGCGATTGCAGACACCTGTATCGCAAGTGTTCGTAGATAACAGAGAGAATTCGCCAGTTTTTTCTAGATTTTCATCAAAATCGAGGTATTCTAGAGTAGGTTTATGAGCGAGAAAAACAACAATCTTTCTTCGAAATGTGTCGTGTTGGTGCCACTGGAACGCATTGATGCCGCCAAGGATATTGCACAAAAATATGAGTTAAACGCAATATTTGAGCATCATCCTACACTGGCCATGGCTGAGATTTGTTTGTTACAAAAGGCGATGAGCAATTCGAAAGCTTGGAGTGAAGACTCACCAAGCCCACATCTATTACTTGTCCACATTTCAAAGATGCAAGACACAGAAGTAATGGTAGATGCGATTCGAAAATATCTCCCCAACGTTCGAATTTCTGAACTGCGTAATGGCCGTTTAGAACCGTTTGAAAACCATGGTGCAGTCGTTGACATGCTTGAAGATCCACCAATCATTCACTCGGAAGCAATAGATGCAGATGAACTTTCAATGCTTTTAGATCCTTCCCACCAAGAGGTCAAAGAAGAATGACAGAACGTAACACTAGAGGATCGATTGTATTTGCAGGATCGTTTGATGAAGAATTCATATCAAGCGTTGACCAACCAGTTCGACGCGTGTATTCCTTGTTCGATGCTATTGGTGAACTAGCGACATGTTGTTCCTCTGATCTTGTAGATGCCATAGTAGTCGATGAAAATTTGCTTCAGGAACAATCAAGCAATCACATTGACGCTCTTCGTAGAGTAGATCCAACAGCAATTATTATTGTCTCTGGGTCAGGTGCTCGTGTTAAACATGCAGATGGTTCAATTCCAAAAGATTCCACCGCTGCAAAACTTTCTTCTGAAATTTCGAGCGTAAAATCAAAACCGGAATGTGAAGATCCTTATTACGAATTGGATTTAGATGAAGTGCTTGGCATCTCTGACGGTATAAAAATTGTAAAAGAGTCATCACACCTTGGTGTGATAGATTTGGTTAGAGCTCTAATACACGCACCTGCAAGTTTCAAGGATGTCCTTATTGACTTGCTAAAACAACAGACAGGTTGGTCATTCTGTGCAATTATTGATGATCGCGCATCGGCTCCAGAAGATGCAAGCGTCGCATCACTGCGTTATGGACATGAAGAACACGGGCTTCTTGTTGCAATAGGATCCACTGATAGCGAACTCACTCGTTTATCTCGTTGGGCAGCATGTTGGCTAGATCTTGCACACAGGCAACAAAAATTAAAACTTCTCGCTTACAAAGATGATTTATCAGGGGCTTGGAACCGAAGGTTCCTGCGAACTTGTTTTTCAAGAGAATTACAAATTGCCCGAGATGAACGGCGTCCACTTACAATCATGATTTTTGATATCGATAATTTCAAACATTACAACGACTGTTGGGGACACGATGCTGGAGATGAGATTATTCGCGAAATAGTCCGTTTGTTACGAACAATAATTCGCCGTGGAGATCACGTTTGCAGAATTGGTGGAGATGAATTTGCAGTCTTGTTCTGTGACCCAGAGCCCCCAAGAGAGCCAGGTTCAAACCATCCAACGGATGTAAAAATACTTGCAAAGCGTTTCCAAGAACAAGTTGCAAATGCTCGATTCCCAAAACTCGGTGAAGAAGCGACGGGTGTTTTGTCGATTTCAGGTGGATTAGCAACATTCCCATGGGACTCCTCCGACCTAGACGAACTTCTCAAAAAAGCAGACCAGCGTTTGTTCCAATCCAAACGTGACGGAAAAAATTCCATCAATATTGGAAACAAAGGATAACTCAACTGTGTACTAATCAAATGAGTAAAACGCTCATTCTCTCAGACATTCATTTTTGCAGATCCAGATCACCAAATAAATCAGCAAAGGCGTTCTACGATCTCGTGAATGGATTCGACGCCTTGGTTCTAAACGGGGACACAACCGAAGAGCACTCTTTACTTACTCTAGAATCTTCCAAAGAACAAACTGACGCTCTCATTTCATTCGCTTCTAAAGAAGGAATTCAAACTTCTCTAATCTGTGGGAACCACGATCCAGTTACAAGTGACATTGACCATGTTTGGTTTTGTGATGAATCTGTCCTTGTTTTTCATGGGCATGCCGCATTTCCGGGAATTGCTCCATGGAATTGGCGATCGAAATATATGAGAAAGTCACGGGAAGAATTTCTCTCGGTCAATGGAAATGGTTTTGACGAACAACTCAATGCAGTCAGACAAGCATCGTTTGAAGCAGTTAGCGGAAAATTTAAGGACCATCGTCCCTCACTGCCACACATGCTCATGTTAGGAATGCCAGCAGTATTTCATATTCTCAATAGTTGGAGAAGTTACCCAAAACTTGTTTCAGATTGGGCTGATAAATATGCACCTAGTGCAAGATACATAGTTACTGGGCACACACACCACGCTGGAATTTGGGAGCGAAATAACAGAGTCATCATCAATACAGGTTATTTTGGTTTCCCTAGTCACCCAAGAGCAGTTGTTCTAGAGAACAACACAATTACCGTCCATCGTCTTACTTCATTAAATGGCAATTATTCGCTAGGTCGAGTTTGTGCATCTTGGAATGTGCGGTAAGCAGTGCTACGTAAGTTGCAATCTAATTCTTTTTCGATGACTCTGGACGCTGATACTAGTTTTTCAAAATCAATCCCCGTTTCAATTCCCTGTTCATGCGCGAATGAAACCAAATCTTCGGTCGCAAGATTCCCTGCAGCCCCTGGTGCATATGGGCAACCACCGAGACCTCCGCAGGATGAATCAAACTGTGCAACTCCACAATGCATCGCTTCAGTTGCACATGCCAATGCATTGCCATGTGTATCGTGAAGGTGTAATACTGAATCGCTTGGACTCAAAACACCGTCAAGAGCGTGGTACAACCTACGAATGTCACTTGGTACCGCTACACCGATAGTCTCGCCAAGCGCGATAGTTGAAATACCCATATCCAACATTCTTTGCACGATTTTTCTGACAACTGAGAGGTTTGTAGGGCCTTCATACGGGCACTCGATGACGCAACTTATGTATCCTCGAACATCAATCCCACATGCTGTAGCATGTTCCACAATTGGGAGAAGGCGTTGAATTGAACCCTCAATTGATGTGTTTGTATTTCGTTGACAAAAAGTTTCAGTCGCCGCTGTTAATACAGCTACTTCATCGACTCCTGCGGCTAGTGCTCGAGTCCACCCGCGTTCATTTGGTACAAGAGCCGTATACTTTACTCCATCGACTCTTTGAATGCCCTCAAATACATCATCTGCATCTGAAAGTTGAGGGACCCATTTTGGATGAACGAAGGCGCTTGCTTCAATTGTTTTTAAACCAGTTTGTGATAGCGCATCGATTAACTCAATCTTCTTTTGTGTCGAAATAGGTTTTGCTTGATTTTGCAATCCATCGCGAGGTCCTACTTCTGTAATTTGAATTTGTTTTGGAAAAGATGTCATGATGAGGTAAGTTCTGCAACTGTTGCTGCAACTAGAGTTGAACCAACATACATGTAAATATCTGCACCTGGAGTAGCGTTCTTCTTCCCTACCATCGCTATTACACAGGGAATCCCACCTCCAAGTGGGCTAATCGCACTTGATGTCACGACTCCAATCGGGGTGTTCATTCCAGACTCATCTTCAAACAGTTGAGCGCCAGCAATTGGCAAATCATCCGTTTTCATTTGAAGTTTTACCAGACGCTGTTTCGGTTGACCAAGAGATTCCATCCGCGCAACGATTTCTTGCCCAAGATAACAGCCCTTATCAAATCGAACCCTGCTCTGAACCAAACTCGTCTCGTGGGGAAGATTGCTTGAGTCAAAATCAATCATGAATATTGGTTTTCCCAATTCAACTCTCGCCATATTCAATGCATGCCACCCAATTGGCGTAATACCTTGCTCGATAAGTTCACCCCAAACTTGAACAACTTCACTCGGGTGCAATGCTATTGCAACCCCATCAATTCCTAAAAATTCAAGAGGCAATGTAAATGTAGTTCCTTTTTCAATTGAAATATGTTGGGACGTAGGACCAAGACACCACATCCAATGCGTAGAGCTTGTCACATTTTGTGTCTGCACATCTTCCATAACAATATATGAAGTAATATGATCACATACTTGATCTACAACCGTAATATCCATGTCAAGAAGAATCTTGTTGGGCAAGACGTGGATGATTGCATCGGCAAGAACACCGCCAGTTCTGCTAATTAAAAACGCTACTCTCGATTCGCCTTCTTTCAAATCAAGCAACTGCTGTGTCGTAAGTCGATTGATACACTCTAGCCGTTCTTCTCCGGTCAATTCAAGAGTGCCCCTACACGATGCATCAAAAACTGTTGAAGATTTTTTTAACGCTGCGTATTCCAATTCAACAATACCAGTTGTAGCTAAGACGGAACACCCGCCATCTCCCCACGGTAAAAACTCTGAGAGTACTTGTGATTTAAACATACCCTCTGCTGCACCACTTCGTTGTACATCTTCAAGTTGAACCTCAAAATTAACTTCGAACTGCTCAAGTGATTCTTGCAATGGCGACGGTAGTGTCATGGGATTGCGACCTTTTGATGAGTACATGCTTGCACAAGTTTTGTAAATAATCCTTGACCGAGTTGAGTATTATCAGTTCGTTCAGGATGCCACTGCACTCCAAAGTACCAATCATGATTGGAATCTTGTATGGCTTCGATAACACCATCTTCAGCAACGGCCACTACCTTCAAAGAACCAACTGAGTTCATTGCTTGGTGGTGATGGCTATGCACCACACCTTCCCCAATTGACCCAGTAATTAGATGGTTAGATTCTTTGTGATTTGTAGCGAGCGGCTCTTCAAGATCCTGATTCAACGTTCCACCAGCAAGTAGAGCCATCCATTGCATTCCAAGACAAACTCCTAATACAGGCACTTCACGATGACTTTGTAATAGAGTGAGTAGTGACAACTCGAACGTTTGTCTTTCGATTGAGACGGGAGTGGCGCAAGGGTGAGTAGCTATCCCCCAATGTTCCATAGTTGGATCATCACCACCAGAAAAAATAAAACCATCACAAATATTCAAAAAATGCGATTCTAAACCTGTCAGGGTTGGTAATAGAATGGGAATTCCGCCAGCTCTTTGCACCGATTCGGAGTACGCTACGGCAACGCGATGCCGTTTTTCGTGATAATCAACGGTTATTCCAATACAGGGTTTCATTAGGTGTGCAGGATACATCCCTCATGCAACGCTTGCTGTGAGAGGAAAGGTTTTGTACAATTACATGTTCTCGTCGCCTCATCCAATACCGTGATGGGGCTACATTCGTACCCACGACGAAAGGACTCTATTTTATGAACAAAGATTACGGCAGAAGCCAACCAAAAACGTATCTCAAAACTGACAATCGAGATAAAAAATACATCGATTACAAGTCTGTTGATGATTTACGGCGTCTAATGACCCCGAACGGAAAAATCTATTCGCGGAAGCGCTTAGCAACATCTGCCAAGGAACAACGCATGGTCGCTCAAGCAATCAAACGAGCCCGGTATATGGCGTTGCTCCCCTTCACTTCTGGAACAATGTAAAAAACGAACCGCGGGATAGTTTCTCGCTGTGCATAGAAGTCATTTGGTGCAATACCCAATTGTATAAACAGTTTCTCGCAGTGCATAGAAGTCATTTGGTGCAATACCCAATTGTATAAACAGATATGTATCCCTCCGTGCTTCTGCGCCTCTGTGGCGTTTCCTGATTACAATAATTTATTGCACCTAAAAAAATAGGTTAACTGTATTAAGGGGAAACCTTGGAGCCCCATAATTTTCGAATAAACTTTGCCACCCCTTCCAAAATTAATCTGTAACGGAGCCGTCGCAAATCGCTGTCTAGTGGATCCACGGAAAGACCTCTGCGTACCCAACCCCACGCTGCGCGATAGCGGTTGTTTTTCACAGAAGCAAGTGCTAAGTTGTGAATCGAAGCAATACAGTTTGGGTCAAAACGAAGAACTTTCCGGCTAATAGCAGCACCATCATCAACGTTACCCATTGCGAACATCGAGAATGCAAGCAGCCGTAAACACTTCAATTTCATAGGATCTTCATCAGAAAGTGTGGGTCGTAGTGTTTCAAGTAATGTTGTTGCCACAGATGGTTCGCCCGAGGCAAGCAATAATTCTGCTATGAATATTTTTTCTTCTACTGACTTACTCTCATCCATTCGCTCCACATACTCTTGAAGAAGTGGTTTTGCAGCAGTAGGTCTGTGCATTGCAAGCAATGTTTGGGCAAGGTGAAGACACGCCGTCGGATGACTCGGGTCAAGCCGCCGAACTAAACCCCAAGCTATAAACGCCTCTTCCCACCGCTGTTCTTCCATTGCAAACTTACCTGCACGAATATGTGCATCCACATTAGCAGGTTCTAACTCTAAAACTCGGTGAAGTCTAATTAACGCTTCATTCGTTCGACCAGATTCTGCGAGAACATCTGCATGGAGGAGCAAGGCCTGAACATTACCAGGGTCTTCTCTTAACTCTTGCAGAAGAATTTGAGATGCTTGTTGCCCCTGTCCTGAAGCTACTAGCGTGCTAGCAAGTCGTAGACGACCTCCTGCAACCTGTGCATCTATTTTGAGCGCTTCTCTTGCACACCAAACCGCTCGTTCAAAAAGTGAACGTGATAGTAAACTACCGCTCATAGCGACAAGCACATTCGCACTTGGTTCTTCTAGTGCATCTTGAGCCATATAAAACGCCGTTTCAGATGCGTCGTGATTACCTATGGCAGCATTTGCATCAATAAGCATTGCCCACGCTGGCTCAACGGAGGGCTGAAGTGCTAGCACCTTTTCAACCCATCGAATTGAATCTTCAAATCTTTCTAGGCGAAGGCAGGTGGAGCCCGCAGCAAGTTGAGGATCGATAGATTCGATGAGCAATCTTGAAGAGTGTTCATAACTGGACAACGCTTCCCCGTCACGGCCAATTCGTTCAAGAGTTAGTCCAAGATTAAAGTGCCAATCCCCCTGCTCTGGGTCTATCTCAAGCGCTTTTCTAAGCTCAGTTTCAGCTTCTGCCCACCTTCCACGCTCAAACATTTCAAGTGCACGGTCTGCGTGCTGTTCTGCATCTTGCCAACTACTCATACATGCGTATTGTATGTCCGAAACATGAACTTGTTGCAACTTATTCCGCTTGATTTGTTAAGAATCGAATACACTGCACATACTTCTCATGAATGCAAATTCACAGTACATTTTTAAAGCATTAATCGTGGTTTGTAGCGCCTATTTCGTCATTGGATGCGAAGCCCCTCCAACAACAAATCCACTGCCTCAAGAGGTCACAAAACGAACTTCAACTATACCGTTTGTTTCTACAAATGAATCATCTAAAACAATTGATTCGCTCAAGGCACGTTTACTTGAATCCTATTCTTTGTATTGGCCACTCATCTCATCTGAACACCAACATGAGCAATTACCAGGCGTTTTAAGTGATCCTCTTCCAGAATTGAGGGAATTTGGAATAGAACGAGTCGCAGTCTTACTGAGAGATGGAGATGCAACTGATCAAGAATTACAACTTGTTGTTGATCTACTGAGAGACCCTAGCCCGTCAGTCAGAATTGCTGCTGCAAAGCTATTACCTGAAATTAATGTTCCTGGTTTATCCGAGTATGTTGCAAACTCTTTGTCGATTGAAAAAGATTCACTCGTAATAAAAGAAGAACTTTTGTTTTTCATGACTCGCCCACATCCAAAGGCAATTGAACCAACAATTGCACTCCTTTCACATTCTCCGGTTGATTCTGCTGCAAACACGCTTATAGTCTTGCTTAATGCCAACGAAATTTCAGGCGATACAAAACAGCGCGTAGTTCAAACTGTTCAAAAATCAAGAAAATCGGACGATAGCCCTTCGCTCATTACTCTTGAAGCCATGTTGGGTGATAAAACTGTACAACAAAAACTAATTCGTTTACTTGAACACCAAGACGAAGAGATTCGTTTTGCTGTTGCGGAAGGTTTTGCTTCAGCAGGATATGCGCAACCACTCATTGAGCGAGCAGATAATCCTGAGTTGTATGAGTATGCACTTACTGCACTTCAAGGACGTGTTGGGATTGAGTCTTTCAAACAGCTCATGGATTTATATATCCCAGATAATGACCTATGGAATGCCTCTGCATTTTCAATTGCAACGGCACTTGATACAAGCTCTCTTCTTCGAGCTGATGACATGCTCAAGCGAATCGGGATGAATGAGCTTAGACTCCAGGTGCTAGGTGCAATCTGGGAAAAGGCGTCTGAAAAAAGTCTTGCTGCACGCAAAGCGATTGCACGAAGAGCAGTCCCACTTATGATTTCTTCTGATGATGCTGTTGGTGCATTGCAACTTCTTGATGTATTTGGAGAATCACTCGTTGATGAGGACTTACTAACTCTGCGGTTTAGGGCTGCAATCTCAGCATCTGCTTGGGATGCTGCTGCTGATGCAAAACCTACTCCGGAACCCTGGATTGGTGCTTGGGAACTAGAAAGAAAAGCTGATCCAACAGCTGCATCTGTTATTCGTCAGCAAATTACTTCAAGGTTCAAAGACGAACTAACGCCAGAACAAAGAGAACTGCTAGGAATTGTGCAAGTAGACGCAACACCAAACCAAGACCAATAAAGCACGAGAAAACGAAATGGCAAAACGAAAAACAAAAACACGAATTGAACGTGACTCTATGGGGGAAATGGAAGTTCCGTCACATGTTCTATTTGGAGCGACCACACAACGTGCATTGCTAAATTTTCCAATCTCTGGAAGGACATTGCCACCATCATTGATTTGTGCATTTGCGTTACTAAAACGTTCCGCAGCAGTTGTCAATCATAAACTTAAGTTACTTGACCAACGCCGTGCAAGATACATCGCTGATGCTTGTGATGGGATTCTTGATGTTTTTGATGATCCAAATCGAGTTGATGGCATGATGGATCACTTCCCACTCGATATTTTTCAAACTGGTTCTGGGACTTCAACCAATATGAATGTCAACGAGGTCATTTCAAATATTGCTTGCAGAGAAGCTGGAAAACCAATTGGAGCGAAAGACCCAATTCACCCAAATGACCATGTCAACATGGGACAATCTTCAAACGATACATTCCCAACTGCGATGCAAATTGCTGCGTGCATCGACATCAAAACTTTACTAATTCCAAAACTCAAATCTATGAGAAAGAGTTTAAAAGCGAAAGAGAAAAAATGGGACAAAATAGTGACCATTGGGCGTACACATCTTATGGACGCCACTCCAATTCGAGTTGGTCAAATATTCTCCGGTTATGTTGCCGCAATTGATTATGGTATATGTCGTGCAGAACGAGCAATGATGCGACTTGCTGAAAATTTGCCAATTGGCGGAACAGCCGTCGGCACTGGAATGAATACGCATTCAAGGTTTGCTTCAATGGTCTGCAAGGAACTCAAAAAGTCGACTCGAATTTCCTTTCAAGAAGCAAGCAATCATTTTGAAGCGCAATCAACCAGGGATTGCGTCGTCGAAGCGCATGGTGAACTCAAAACCATCGCAACAAGTATGTCTAAAATTGCAAATGACATTCGTTGGCTTGGGTCTGGACCTCGATGTGGTTTATTTCTACTCTCTTTACCTGCAGTACAACCAGGCTCATCAATTATGCCCGGAAAAGTGAACCCCGTCATTTCAGAATCTGCAATGCAAGTGTTTTGCCAAGTCGTAGGAAACGATGTTTCAATAACGACTGCTGCAAGTGGCGGAATTGGTTCATTGTTGGAGCTCAACTTATGTATGCCATTAATTGCAGATCGTCTTATTGAATCTATTTTGCTCTTGAGCCAAACCGCAGAAACCCTTGATGAAAAACTTATTCAAGGGCTCGAAATAAATAAAGAAATTGCAGAAGGGCTTGTAGAGCAAAGTCTGATGATTGGGACTGCATTAGCCCCAATTATTGGATATGACCGAGCTGCTCAACTTGCTAAAGAGGCGTTTTCAACTGGCGAAACGATTCGTGAATGTGTTTTACGCCACAATTTGCTTGACGAAGAAGAACTCGATGAACATTTAGATTTTTATGCCATGACCGAGCCCTCATAGCGTCAATAATGCGGCTTTGACCAAAATGGTGCATAATGTGGATACATCATGGCGTTCATACCATCAACTAAAAAGAATCTAGGTCTGTTTGGCGTTTTCGCCCTTGCAACTGGGGCAACTTTAAGCAGTGGATTTTTCTTGTTGCCAAGTTTCGCAACCCAAATAGCAGGCCCAGCAGTGGTTCTTGCGTATTTGATTGCAGGGCTCTTGCTGATTCCTCCCATGCTGAGCAAAATCGAGTTAGGAACTGCAATGCCAAGATCCGGTGGTGAATACTACTTCCTCGACAGAAGCCTAGGCCCTATGGTCGGGACGATTGGCGGTCTTGGAATTTGGTTAGCACTTCTCTTAAAGATCTCCTTCGCACTTGTAGGAATGAGTGCATACATCCAACTCTTTCTTCCAGATAGTACTAGCGATTCTGTGTATACCTTTATCGCGCTCGGACTCGTGGTGTTCTTTGGTGGACTAAATCTCCTTGGAGCAAAAAAGACGACAACCTTTCAAATTATACTTGTCGCCTCTCTTCTCTCATTGCTAGGGTGGTTTCTTACGGCGGGAAGTTTAGAAATTAAACCGATAAATTTCTCGGGATTCTTCGATAGTGGGTCTCAAAATATCCTATCCGCAGCTGGTCTTGTTTTTATTAGTTACATTGGTGTAACTAAAGTCATAAGCGTAGCTGGTGAGATAAAGGATCCAGAACGTAACTTGCCACTTGGGCTCTTTCTTGCAATAGGAACTGCTATTACTGTTTACATAGTTGGCTTGTTTATTATGGTGGGTGTTGTAGGAACAGACTCACTCTCCATTAAAAATGGCGAGATAAACCTCACTCCTGTTTCTACCGTTGCAGCAGCAATTACTGGATCAAGGACGGGTGCATACATTATGGGGGTTGCAGCAATCATCGCATTTCTTTCTGTTGCGAATGCGGGGATTTTAAGTGCATCTCGATATCCGCTTGCCATGAGTAGGGACCATTTACTTCCTAAGACTCTGCGAAAAGTCGATGGCAACGGCACACCTGTCGTTGGAATTATTCTTTCTGCGTCGCTCATCATCGCCGTTATTTTATTTTTAGACCCTTTAAAGATAGCAAAACTCGCAAGTGCATTTCAACTACTCATATTTTCGATACTTTGCCTTTCTGTGATTGTGATGAGAGAAACAAAACTCAATTCGTATGACCCTGGCTTTAGAGCTCCCTTTTATCCTTGGCTACAGTTAGTCGGTGCTTCTGCATGTATCACCTTTATCTTTATGATGGGTTGGCTCCCAGTCTTCTTTTCTTCTGGCATCGTTGTCGTTGGTACTGTTTGGTATTTTGCCTACGCACGTAAGCGAGTCGAGCGGTACGGTGCGATTTACCATATATTTGAACGCCTTGGAAGAAAAAGATTTGGTGCCCTTGACACCGAACTCCGAGAAATTTTAAAAGAAAAAGGGTTACGAGCACATGACCCATTTGATGAAATTGTTGCAAAAGCAACTGTTGTCGATGCGTCCCATGGAAACACGTTTGAAGATATTGTTCTCAAAGCATCTGCAGAATTAGCTTCTTTGTTACCAACTACAGCAGAAGCGCTATCGCAGGGCTTCCTACATGGAACGCGCGTTGGTGCAACGCCTGTCACTGGCGGCGTTGCTCTTCCTCACTTGCGGCTTCCAAATCTTGAACAATCCATGATGGTCATCGCCCGAAGTAAGGATGGCGTCACGATTGACGTGGGCGACGCGTTTGGCGGGCACCATGAAGAACAATCCATCCATGCCATTTTCTTTTTAGTGAGTCCAGAAGATGATCCCTCACGACATTTACGATTACTTGCACAACTTGCTGGACATGTCGACAAGGAAGGGTTTATGGAACTCTGGCTAAAATCTAAAACCAACCAGGATATGAAGGAAATTCTCCTTCGAGAGAATCGGTTTATGTCATTGCATCTCGACATTGGCACAGTAGCGGAGTCGATTATAGATTTGCAACTCAGCCAATTGAATATTCCTGATAATTGTCTCGTTGCTCTTATCCATCGAAGAGGATACATGGTTGTCCCAAGGGGAAGTACGGTTCTTGAAAAAGGCGACAAACTAACAATTATTGGGGAAGAACAGGGTATTCAAGAACTCAAAAGCCAATACTACAATTCCAAATAGAACACTCCCCACGGTTGAAACCGAGGGGAGTGTCGCTCCTTTGTAGGAGATTTTGGGGAGAGAGAGGGGGAGAATTAAGAGAGAGTGGAAATAGGAGAGGAAATAAAGAGAGAAGTTTTGAGTAGTACGATTGTTAGAGTGTTAGGTTCGAGGTTTGTTTGTTTTTTATCAGATACCCCCTTCTATCCACAACAACACAATTTGTGAACCGTTTTTCCAAGAAAAACAGCAAAACCTTGATTATAAGCCAATATCGGCGTATTCCCTATTATTCGGCTGTAGCTACTTGACCCATATCTTCGTGAATTACCTTCACTTTGTCATAGATTTCTGAAAGTGCATAGTTTTCAGGGTTATCTTCTACAACTGGCTGGAGTGCTAGTAGAACACCATAGCAACTCTCTTTAGCGCGTTCGCGTTGTTTGAGTGCTTCACATTTGTCAGCGTAACTTCCTAGATACAGCGTGACATCATTTCGAGCTCTCGCGTTTGTTGGGTCTCCAACGCATCGATTCTGAACGATCCTAAGACCTTCTTCTAAGTAATCAAGACCAACATTTATCTGTGAATCCACAAGATACGCTTCTCCCAAAAAGTAATTTCCCCAAGCAACATCGCGAAGTAACCACGAATTTTCTGGGTGCTTCTCCACTAACGAATTTCTAATGTCAAGAGCGGCCTGGTATTGAAGAATCGAATCCTTGTATTCCTCATCTTTAAGATGCATTGAAGCAACTCTAAGCAATATATTTGCATAGTCCCGCTGTAACTCAAACTGATTTGGAGATTCCGAGGATATTTTTTTCCTGTACTCAACAAGGTCTGCTAGTTTCTCTCGCACTTCGTCGATGCGCTCAAGTTTAACGAGTACATCAATATTTGTTAATCTGATTCTACTATCAAAGCGTAAAGCGTTCACATCGTCAGGAAAATCCTTAATCAATAAAGCAATTGTATCCTTTGCATTCTTGATGTGTATCAAACTTTGGGCATACTCCTCTTCCATTCGATTGAGATGCGCCAAATTCCCATACCCCAACGCTACATTAAAGTTATATCTTTTAAACCCATCGTCAACGAGTTTTTTATACATTTCCACAGATTTAAGATTGTGTTCTTTAGATTTTGCAATGTCCCCAAGATTTGCACTAGTTAGCCCACTGTAATATGCACCGTAAAGCCCATGAGTTTTAGCTTTTGCGGCGCGAATTTTTTCAGTTGATCCAGCAGTTTTTTCTAAATCATTGAGATGCCCCATTGAAGAATCTAGAACCAACTTTCGTACTTCCATCGCTGCATTAAGTCGTTCAATCCCCTCATAAAAGTCACCAATAACCTCTCGGGAGATATCCATAATGGCTTCATACCTCTCTTGGGCAATATCACGTTGTTCCATAGCAATCGCTTCTTGGCGATTCGCTTCAACCATTCCCCACGTAGTTCCTAGCAAACCCAATACAACAGAAATTACAAGTAATATTACAGCAGCACACGTTCGTTTATATTTCTTCGTGAAGAGTCGAACTTGGTAACCGATGCTTAAAGGACGCGCAATGATTGGTTCGTTGTTTAAGAAGTGATTTATATCATTAGCAAGTTCAGCAGCTGATTGATATCTTCGGTCGCAATCTTTCTCCATCGCCTTCAATGCTATTGTGTCAATATCCCCCCGCAAAATCGTGCTTACTGTTGACATTGAAATTGGACGTTGCTCTTTAATAATGCGAACAGCTTCGTGAATTGCTTGACGGCGTAAATCGTAAGGAAGTTTCCCAGATAATAATTGGAATAAAATAACCCCAAGAGCATAAACATCACTTCTTGTGTCAATACGATCTGGATCTGCGTCGCATTGCTCTGGACTCATGTATTGCAACGTACCGATAAGTTGCCCCATAGTTGTTTGCATTGTTGTGACAGCTAGGTCAGCATCAGTTGCACGAGCAACACCAAAGTCAATAATTTTTGGATCGCCATTTGCATCTATCAATATATTGTCTGGCTTCAAGTCACGGTGAATAATTCCTTTTTGGTGGGCGTGATGTACAGCATCGCACACTTTAGAGAAAAGTTCTAAGCGGTCCCTAATGGGAAGGTTTTTCTTTTCTGCATAAGAAACAATTCCACGCGCTCCGGGAATATATTCCATAGCGAAAAATGGGACTTCACCATTTTCGCTTTCCCAAGTTCCAGCTTCGTAAACCTGTGCAATATTAGGGTGGCTCAATTTAGCAAGCGTTTGTGATTCAAAATGAAAACGATGCAACGCCATTTCACTCGCTGCACCAGCTTTGATGACTTTCAACCCAACACGCCTGCGAGGAGCTTCTTGCATCGCTTCGTATACGACACCCATGCCACCACTTGCGATAATCCCAAGAATTTTATACCGCCCTATTTCTGAAGGCATCCCAGAAGTTACAAACTTGCCCGGCTCGGGAACACTTCCCTTTCCGGAATCATCACTTGGTAAACCGACAGTTTCGGCGTTTGGATCTGTTGGATAATCGTTAGTAGTCATTGTAGGGTAGAGTTTCCGTCAATTAGAGGTTAAGACCCACTTATTAATACTACAATAGCACCGAAATACTGCATAGCGTAGTAAAAAAACTACAATCTCAAGAAATTGAATGCAGTAACCCCAATTTTATAGAATTATTACACCGTGACAGATTCAAACAAACAACAAAATCTACTTGTATTAAATCAAATACATGGCAAGGAACTCCCTTTAATAAGCGGCCAGCCAAATGATGAGATTATTTTAGGGCGAAGTCCAGAGTGCTCATTTCAACTCACAAATCGATATATTTCGCGAAAACACGCACAACTAACATTCAAAAAAAATCGATGGATCTTGAAAGATTTGGAAAGCAGAAGTGGAACCTATCTCAATACGATTCGGATGGAATCTGGAGAAGAAGTGCAACTCCAAAGAGATGACTTGATTCAAGTTGGACCTTGGAAGTTTTTAGTTCGAATCGGAATCGAATCAGAAAATCTAGATGAAGCAATGGTGAAGGAACTTGATCAGGCTCCGATGCAGGATTCAGGTGACGAGGTTCCAACACTTGTCCGAACAGTTAATGGTCGTTACGAAACAAACATGGATTTGCTTCTTCAATTGAAATCTGATGAAACAGTCAACCGAGAAATGGGCTGGGGAATTTTCGTAGATCGCTATGGACCAATCATTTGTGGGTTTGCAAGAAATGCAGGTCTACCAAGTAGTGAGGCTGACGACATTATGCAAACAGTCTTATTCAACTTTTTCAAAGTTGCTGATCGCTTTGAATATGACCCAAGCAAGGGACGATTTCGAGGGTATCTCAAACGAATAACTCTTAACGCAATTCGTCAGCGCTATCGAAAAAAACGCGAAGGCAATCTTGACACCCACGGAATGAATGTTGCAGAGGATCCGCGCGATGATCTTGAAGCGGTATTTGATCGCGAATGGGCAGAACATTTACTCTCTGAAGCTATGACAGAAGCTCGACCAAAGTTTGAGCCAAAGACATGGGAAGCGTTTGAACTTTACGGTCGACGAGGTATGAGTGCTGCAAGAGCTGCTGAGAGATTAGGGATGACCCCAGAGTCCGTTCGCCATGCTAAAAGTCGAGTAATGCGTAGTGTTCGTGAAATCGTCATTCGATTACGTGAAGAAGAACTTTAGAAATCTTCACAACAATTTCAAGATGAACAATAAACGACCCGCGGGATAGTTTTTTAGGAATTAGAAACGCCACAGAGACTCAGAGACACGGATGGATATCTTTTTGGTTTAGGAACTGAGAACCCAAATCTTATCTATGTGTCTTGTATGTTCCACGTTACAATCCACCACTGTGCGCTCGTAGCTCAGATGGATAGAGCATCGCTTTCCTAAAGCGGAGGTCGCAGGTTCGAATCCTGCCGGGCGCGTTTATGGAATTCTCAACTTTTTTTGCTGTTGCTGTTGGTGGTGGGCTCGGTGCAGTTTCAAGATACTTGGTTGCGAACCTTGGCCAATCTTGGACAACGGCTGATTTTCCTCTTGGCACTTTAGTTGTAAACATAATAGGATGTGCTTTGATAGGTCTAGTTACCGCTTTGTTAATAGGACCACTCTCACAACATCGAGAATTTTTACGACTTCTGCTAATCGTAGGAGTCTTAGGTGGGTTCACAACTTTTTCCACATTTGCGCTAGATTCAATTGAACTGTTTGAAGACGGGAGGATTCGACAAGCAGTTATATACATATTGATTAGCAATGTTGTGGGTATTTTGGCAGCATGTATTAGTTACAAAATTGGAACAACTTTTTTAATTTCAACTCAAACATAAAGCAGAGGAAATATAGTTATGTTAACTATTTGTTTGACAACAACACTATTCTATTTACAGGAACCAGAACCTCTTCCTGACCGTAACTGGCGCACACCTACAGAAATATCCGAACAAGTTTCTGCATTAGACAACAATTATGAATCGGTTACTAGTTCAATCATAGGGTACTCTGGCTCGGGTTTGCCGATTCATTGTTTAGAAATTGCAAGAGAAGGCAGTGTACCAATCAAAGATAGGACTGCTATTCTTGTTGTAGCAGGAATTGATGGCGATCATTTACTAGGCACCGAGGTTGCTGTTGACCTTGTAAGTAAAGTTCTTACACAAGAACCAGAAAAGTCAGAAGCCCTTCTAACTTCAAACAAATTGTACGTAATCCCTCAGGTAAACCCAGACAGCGCGAAGTTTTATTTTAATGAAGTGAAACATCAACAGCAAAGAACTCCTACCCCATTTGACAATGATCACGACGGGGTAAAAGACGAGGATGGGTTCGAAGATCTAAATGGTGATGGATTCATCACAATGATGAGAGTCCCTGATTTAGAAAAAGCAAACCTCCTTGCTGATGTCGATAATCCTAGATTAGAAATTAAACCAAATCCCCTAGATGGAAACGTCGCTTCTTTTATTGTTTACACTGAAGGAATCGATAACGATGGAGATGGCAAATACAACGAAGATGGCGTTGGTGGTGTCGATTTAAATAAGAATTTCATGCATGGCTACGAATACCACGGAGATGGCGCAGGGCACTGGCAACTTTGTGAAAGTGAATCTAGGGCGCTTGCTGATTTTGTTTTGAATCACCAAGAAATAGCATCCATCATTGTCTATGGGCATCACGACACACTCTCAAAACCATTTACTGAAAGCGGGAAGGACGAAGCGGGAGCACCAAAAAAACTCGCAGAAGAAGATGTTGAACTCTATAAACATATAAGCAAGAGATTTGTTGAATTAACAGAACTTAAAGATGTCAATCAACCAAACTGGGACGGTAGTTTTGTGGCTTGGGCGTATGCTCAATATGGAGTTCCTTCGTTCTCTACTTCACTCTGGACTAGGCCAGAGTTGAATAAAGAGGGAAACAAGGAGCAAAAAACTGAAGATAAATCAGATGCTAATACCGAAAATAATGAGTTAACAACCTCTTCTGTTGGGGATATTTCTCAAGAAACACTCGATGAACTTCTGCAAGCCGCAGAGGCAGCTGGTTTTCCCGTTACCGAAGAAATGATGGAAGGAATTACTCCAGAGGATATTGAAATGTATGCAAAAATGTCTGGTGTGCAAATTAAAAGAGTAAAGGAAAAAGACGCTGGTAATAAATCCAATTCGGAAGATGTTGCATGGTTAGTTTACAGTGATGAACAACGAGATAGAAACGGCTTTATTGAGTGGAGTACATTCGATCATCCTCAACTTGGCACAGTAGAAATCGGCGGATGGGTCCCATACTTTAAAACACTTCCCCCGACAGATGAAATCGATTCCATAACAGAAAAACAAGTGGGCTTCATTAATGATATTGCTAACCGACTACCAAAAATCCAACTTTCAACCCCAACGGTAACAAAACTTGGAAACAACATTTGGGAGATAAAAGTTGCAGTAGTCAATAATGGCTGGTTCCCAACTGGAACTGCTATGGCTAAGAAGAACAAACGCGCTCGCCCGTTAGTCGTTCGTCTTGATGTTCCAAATGACACCATCGTATCTGGGCAGAAAGTAAACCGGATATGGTCTCTTCAGGGAAGCGGAACAAGACAGTGGTATAAGTGGATTCTGAAAGGTAAGCCAGAAAAAAAAGTAACTATTACACTCTTTAGTGAAAAATTTGGCAGTAAAACTATTTCTGTCTCTCTAAAAAATACTGATGGAGGTGACGCATGATTCGCATACTTCTACTTCTTCTTTTTACAGCAGCATTGTCACACGCACAAGCACCCTATCCTTCTAAAGTGGACTTGCGATTTGACCATTGGTATGACTACGCAGAATTGACAGAGGCGCTTCACGATTTAGTTGAGGCGTATCCAGAATTACTTTCAATCGATTCAATTGGAAAAAGTGTTGGTGATAGAGATATTTGGCTTGTCACCCTCAATAATCCTGCAACAGGAAGTGACCGTGAAAAGACCGCCATGTTTATCGATGGGAATATTCATGGAAATGAAATTCAGGCAGCAGAAACCGTGCTGTATTCCATATGGTACTTATGTAAAAGTTATGGCGTGATAGACCGCATCACTGAACTCGTTGATGAACGCTCGTTTTATTTTGTTCCAATGGAAAACCCAGACGGTAGAGAAGTTTGGTTCCATCAACCAGCAACACCACACTTTTTGCGCGGTGGCATTCGCCCAGTCGATAATGACCACGATGGGCTGCTTGACGAAGATGGACCAGATGATCTTGATGGAGATGGACACATAACTTCAATGTGGATTAAAGACGAACTTGGGCGGTACGAAATTGACGAAGACGACCCAAGATTTTTTACACGAGTTGATTCAGACGATCCACCAGGTGGATGGTCTCGTCTTGGCCAAGAAGGCATCGATAACGATGATGATGGACGAATCAACGAAGATGGAATCGGCGGATACGACCCAAATCGAAATTGGCCCGCTGACTGGCAACCTGAGTGGATTCAATATGGAGCAACTGATTATCCATTTAGTTTGCCAGAGACAAGAGCGGTTGGAGAGTTTTTACTTGACCATCCAAACGTTGCTGCTTGTCAAAGTTATCACAACGCTGGAGGCATGATTCTTCAGGGACCAAGTGCTTCTTATATTAAATATCCTCGCTCTGATGAACGAGTACACACTGCAATTGCAAACAAGGGTGCAGAAATGCTTCCATTCTATGAACCAATGATTGCATACAAAGATTTGTATACCGTGCATGGTGGAGAAGACGGGTTTACTTATGAAACACTTGGCATAGTCAGTTTCACTAATGAACTTTGGACCGACAAGCGCATGTACGCAAAAGATGAAAATCCATCTAGAGAAGAACGGACGCAATTCCGTGACTTGTTGCAATTTGAAGACGTGTTTGTGCCATTTCATGAAGTTGATCATCCGACTTACGGAAAGGTGATGGTTGGTGGTACTACTAAATACTCTAGTCGTGTTACTCCACCTTGGATGCTTCAAGAGGGTTGTCACAGAAATTTCGCTTTCACTATGTACCATGCAGATGAGATGCCGCTTCTTCAGTGGGGGGCGATTGATGTAAAAAAAATTGGCGATCAACTTTGGAAAGTAACTGCAGAAGTCGCAAACGATAAAATCATCCCTTCTCGTACTGCAATGGCAGCGAAACATCACATTGGTTCGCCTGATGTGTTCACTTGCAAAACAAGTGGCACCAACAAAGTTAGTGCCTCAGGAACAGTACGTTCGTTACAAAAAACAGCCAAACTCGATGAGATTGAGTCCGAACACCCACAAAAAATTCTTGTAAACAATGGAATCTCTGGAAAAGACAGTACACTCTTCCAATTTATTATCAGTGGTTTTGGAGATGTTAACGTTACATATAAAGCGGAAAAAGGTGGAATATTACACCGTAAAGTGCAACTAAAAGAGCAGTTTGTTACTAAAGAGATTGAACACAAGCGAGCAATTCCAGTCGATTAGACATGACCGAAAAACTACATAAGAATTTACGCCTTTATCCTTGGTACGTTGGATTATTCCATGCTTACTTTTGGTTGCCTGTGTACTTTTTATTTTTTAATAGCAAATTAGATTTGTCAGATGTTCTGTATCTTGCTTCTATTTACTTTGCGAGCGTTGTGGTTGTTGAAGTTCCGTCGGGTTGGTTTAGCGATACATTTGGAAGAAAGAAAACATTAGTAACTGCCAGCATTTTTCTTTGCATCGCTTACGCCATCTTTATTTTCGCAAATTCATTTGAACAATTTGTAGTTGCCCAAGTGTTTTTAGCCGCAGGTATTGCCTTCAATAGCGGCAGTGACACAAGTTTGCTCCTAGAAACAACTCAAGCATTAGATAACGAGGAAGCATACGGTCCTTGTGAAGCAAAGGCGATGAAATTTAACTTTCTTGGCACTGCCTCTGCTGCGGTACTTGGTGGGCTTGCTGCAATTCCCGACTATCGAGGTGCGTACATTCTCTCGCTTGTAGGAGGAATTGGACTGCTTATCATCACGTTAAATTTCAAAGAACCGCTTCAAAATAAAACGGAAGACCGAGACAATTTTGTAAAGCAGATTTTTTCTTGTTTCGGATTGTTGCGTAATGTCCGTTTGCTTTGGCTTTCAGTGTTTGCTGTATTTATGATTGTGATTAATCATATTCCTTATGAGTTCTATCAGCCATATATAGAAGTACTTGCAAAGGAATACAACGCAATCAAACTTACCCCATTTCTATCAAGTTTACATTTAACTCTAACTATGCTTGTAGCATCTTGGATAGCGGCACACTCGATTCGCATAAAAAACAAAATCGGCACTGGAGCAACTTTGCTATCTGCAACAGGTTTACAAATTGCAATGATGGCGATTATGCACTTCTTTGTGAGCATCCCAGCAGCAATTGCAACATTACTTCGTAGTTGCCCCCGCGCACTCATGACAGCGCCATTAAATGTTGCCGTTGCTCCAAACGTTCCCGCTTCTAAACGGGCAACATTTCTTTCCCTTCAAAGTTTATTTGGTCGTTTGGGCTATTCAGCAACTCTTGCATTCTTTGCAACGAAGGCGGGAGGAACTGATGAATGGCCGGCAATCGCAACAATGCTCGGCTGGGGTATGTGGTGCGGGCTCGCGGGCTTCGCCTTACTTCTAATATCAGTTCGTTGCCTAAGTAAACAATAAACGACCCGCGGGATTTCGACGTGACTCCGATCGTACTTGCTATGGGGACACCCAGCGAGTATTAATAGTTTTTCTACTTGCCGCCGATTGTCAGTTTAGTTTTCTTTGGCTTTGAAGCATTGCTACAACATGAATCCTTAGTCCACCGTGGGAAAAAAGGACGGATAAGAAGACAAAGCGCAAATAGCATAATCAACGTCACAAGCCAAAATTGCCAAGAAGAAACTGACATTAGACCATTCCCGATACAATTAAAAATGTAAGGGATGCTGCTACCCAAGCAAGCACGGTCATGTAACCAAGTTGCAAGAGCGCCCAGTTCCAAGAACCAGTTTCACGTCTAGTTACTGCAATTGTGGGCAAACATTGCATTGCAAGAACGAAGAAAACAAGCAAGCTTGCCGAAGTTGGAATTGTAAATAATGGCGTTCCATCATCACGTTTTGCTCGTTCAATTTTTTCAATCACTCCCTCATTTTCGACATCATCATCTCCTGCTGTTAGCACAGCAAGAGTAGACACAAAAACTTCTCTTGCTGCAAAACTTGTCATAACTCCGACTGTAAGTTTCCAATCGTAACCCAGCGGAGAAAATACTGGCTCAAAGAACTTGCCCAATTTCCCAGCAAAACTGCCAGATAATTGTTCTGAATATTCTATGGAGTTTGCTTCGTTTAGAAGTTGCTCTGAAGCATCCGTACTAATTGCAACTGTTGCCTGTTCTCTTAGTGCAGTTACTCTATCTGATGCGTCAACTTTGGGATACGCCGACAACCACCAAAGGATTATGACTATCGCAAGAATCACTGTACCAGCGTTCTTTAAAAATACCCAAGCGCGGTCAAATGTATTCAACAGAGCGGTTCTTAAAGATGGCAGTTTATATGTTGGCAACTCCAACATCATGGGACGTGATTTCCCTGGGATAACTGTCTTTCGAACAATAAATGCTGTAAAAAACGCTGCCCCTGCTCCAAGTGCGTAACAACCGAAAAATGCTAACCCAGCAAGAAATGGCGAGTCGGCAAAGAGTACGCCAACAAGTAAAACATAGACAGGAAGACGAGCTGCACAACTAAAAAAAGGTGCAACTAGAATTGTTGCTATTCTATCCCTCCGGTCTGGGACAATTCGAGCAGCCATAATTGCGGGTATCGCACAAGCATGAGCGGACAAAAACGGTACAAATGATTGCCCAGGTAATCCGAATTTTCGAAGCAACCTATCCATAACAAATGCTGCTCTTGCCAAGTAGCCAGTATCTTCAAGCAAACTGATTAAGAAAAACAATAGGCAGATCTGTGGCAAGAAAACCACAGTTCCAGCAACACCACCAATTACCCCGTCCACAACCATGTCGTGCAAATCGCCTTCTGGAAGAAGAGCCCCAACAATCGTACCAACATGACCAAATATCATTTCTACAATATCCATTGGAAATGCCGCTAAGGTAAAAATAGTCCAGAATAAACCAGTCATTACTGCTGCAAAGACAATTAATCCCAGAATCGGATGCGTGAATGCTTTATCAACTCGGTCTGTAAATGTACCTGTTGCAAGTTCTCCACCAACGCTAGAAGCGATGACTTCGTTGGCCCATTTATTAACTTCTTTAGGATCTTCAACAGAGGGCAAACTTACATTCGAGCAATGGGATTCATTTAGTGCTTCGTGCAATTCTTTCGAGCCAGCGCCTGTTCTAGGATGAACTGCGATAACTTTGCAACCAAGTTGTTTGCCGAATTTAAGGGTATCAATAGTAAGTCCGGACTTTTGAGCGATATCAACCATCGACAACGCAACAACACAAGGAACACCATGGTGTAAAACCTCATTGACGATAATCAAATTTCTTCTTAAATTCGTTGCATCTGCAACAACGATGACTGCATCAGGTTTATCACAATCCACTCCATCGAGTGACTGCCTGCAAACACTGGAAAGTTCATCCTTTGCATTTAAACTGTAAATACCGGGAAGATCTGTAAATGTTCTTTTTGTGTTGCCCGAAGTACACGTTCCCTTTCGTGCTTCTACTGTGCTTCCGGGAAAGTTTGCTGTTGCACTACGCAAGCCGCAAAGGCGATTAAACAACGTTGTTTTTCCAACGTTCGGATTTCCTAAGAGTAAGATGGAAGAGGCAGCACTTGGTTGCGAATCAGGTGATGTCATCTTGATTTTCGATTAGTTACAAACACCGCAGCGCCGAACCATGATTCGGCTCGTGATTTCTTTTGAAAGCCCAAGGCGAGTCGCTTCAACTTGAATAATGCAGGGTTGACCTTGTTGGCAGAGTTCAAAGGAAGCGTCCTCATGTAAACCCATTGCAGTAAGTGCATCTTGTTCATCTGCATCAAGTTCTGTCATATGTACCACTGCTTTTTCTCGCTCACCAAGTTGGGAGAGCGGAATACATTCGTGTTCGATTGTCGGGCTTACAATGGTCATAATTAGTGGTGCTCGCTGTTAATGATACTCATTCTCAACTGAGTAGTAAAGGATACCATCCCAACTCAACTACGACAAGTAATTAATGGAGTTACTTATCAGATTTAACCTTACAAATAGCTTTGGCTGTAATATCAAGTATTTTTTTCTCACTAATTAGCGCCAAAATGGCGGTTACTGAAGAAGTATCGATATCAAGTAATCTTGCAGCAGCAAGCCGATATGAAGCCAATTGTGGTGCATAATTAGATACTAGATTGTCCACAGTTTTTCCACCCTCAAGTTTGTCTGTTTTCCAATCGATGACTTCTGCGCGAACCACGTTACCGTTTGAATCTTTGTGAACTACAAGACGATCAATTGTTCCTCGTATGTCGGTTGGTTCTTTAATATCAACCTCAACAAATGAAGTCCCCTTTTCAACTCGTAACACAAAATCTTGTTCGCGGTAAACCACTACGTCGCCATCTGGTTTACTCAACAAGTTTTGGAAAGATTCTTCTTGCAAAGAAGAAACACAAGTTTGCGCAGCCAGAATTAATTTGTCATTACCAAGACGCCCACCCTCTTCACTTGGAGCCGATTCAATTAAATCACCCGTTGATGGAACTTTCCCATCAAACCACTCGATATCTTCAAACCATTTGTGAACAACTGTTCCCCAATCAAATGCAGTGTTTGTTCCGCCTTTGAATCGCTCTCCAACCTTTGTCTTTCCTCCACCCTCTAAACTTGACGGCGAAGTAGTTGCTAATCCCCTGCCTACTTTTGTATGGTCACTTGGCGGTGATATAGTGAATTTAGGAATTGATTTTACTGATTCTTCTTCCTTTTTCTTGAATGAATCAACCCACGAACTATCACTACCCTCTGCAATCCACAACTTATCGTTGTCAGGTGGTTGTTTATAGTGTTCTCCAAGTGCTTGCAAAAGCAGTCCGCTTAATTGTTTGTAGTGCCTTGTTGCACTCTCGCTACTTTGAATAATTAAATGCAGAGCATGTTTTGCCCTTGTCATCGCAACGTAGAGTAAACAAAGCGCATCATTCACTTGACCCCTCTGGGATTCGTCTCGCATGGGTTGATACTCAGGAATTATCTCATCAAGATAATCACTTGTATACATTCCAACACGAATTGGATTTGTGCATGGTTCGTTATCGTGCCATTCCATCGTATTGGGGGTTTTCCAGAGAGAAGAATCCAAATCACAAACAATAACCGCATCGAACGAGAGCCCCTTTGATTTGTGAATTGTCATAACTTGAACTTGCGACGATGCTGGATCAAGAACTTGCGTTTCTTCAACCAATCGAACAAAATCCGATGGTCTTAAAGTTTTCTCGGAGGCATATTCCTCCGCGAATTCAACGAGTTGCCAAAGTCGAAGACGTTCCCTGTCGTCAACGTGTTCAGTAAGTTGCTCTGCATATTCGTTAATGAGTTTTGCGTAGCCACCCTTTAGTAATTGTTTACGAATAAGCCCACCATCAAATTCTTTGATGTAATCACCAAGAGGAGATTGCTTAACGTGAAATTCGTGTACAGAATTGCCGCTATCATCTGCTAGCAGAAGAGCCGAAAGGATTACAGTAACTGCAGGAGAATCCGTTAATGGATTACCCCCAAATTCAGATGCTGGAACTGGTGAATCGTTTGTTCTAAGCGCTTGCACTATTCTCTGAATCTGTTGTTTTTTATTTCCACGAACCAATATACCAATAGAGGCTGCAGGAGCATCGGTATGTATTTGTGAGACCACTTCGACAACTTTCTCAATACAAAGTTGCAAACTTGGTTTAGAAGAATCTTCTCCAGCCGTTTGCACCACGGCATACCCTTTTTTCTTTTTTGTTGGAGGCGCTGACTCGTGTCTCTTAAAATCGTTCAGCCAAATTTCAGCAGCGTTTGGTGAGTGGTCTTTCAATAACGGGGTATTAGCTACATTTCCAAAAATAGTATTCACAGCATCCAAGATTGGAGGCGTACAGCGCCAACTTACTTCAAGCCGCCTAGTACTTGCGTTTTGCAATTCATTTTCCAAACCACGAAGGAGCGCTGGCTCTCCACCCCTAAAACCATATAAACTTTGTTTCACATCACCAACAAAAAACAGTGAGCGATCTTCATTTTGGAAATCTTGATTTATTTCTTGAACGATTGGTTGAAGCACCCCCCACTGGGTCAAAGAAGTGTCTTGAAATTCATCAACAAGTAAATGATTTATTGCTCCATCCATTCTGAACTGCAATTCAAGCAATCTTTCATTGTCAAGACAATCCACTGCTCCACTTTCACCAAGTTGGTAAGTCACATCATCAAATGAGTACAACCCTCTTTCGTGTTTAACTTCCATCCAGCATGATTGCAACTCACGCATTAGTTTGAATGTGTTTACATTCTTATCAATCAAACGGTTAGCCATGACTTTTAGACCGTGGTCAATGAGCGGTGCATATCTGTCTTCTATTCGTGGATCTAACTCCGCCCTAGAATAGGTTGTCGAACCCTCAATAATTTTTGGAGCAATTCCTGCTGTCAAAAATGCTTTCCAATCACCTTTGCGCATTGATAGAACTGCTTTATAGAGCGCTGTTATTTGAGATTTCTTTTCTAAATCCAAACTTTCAGCATCGTCAATGTACTTGTCCACTTCAGATTGATTAAGAACAGTATGTTTAGTACCCCAATTCCATACACCTTCATTTACACACCGTACCTTATAAAATGCTTCGGCGCTTATATCATTAAGTGTTTTGGAAATAGGCACTTTAGCGCCCGATTTACTAAGTCGAAGTTTTGTTGACATTTCACTAGTTTTACTTTTATCTTTTGTTAACCGAGAAACAGCATCAGAAAAAACTTCGTCTTCATGCACCTCATCTAATATGGACCAGCCATGAGTAAACTCTAACAAATCAGAAAAAGCCAAAGCAGTTTTTACGAAAAAACTATCAATTGTGCCAATGTTAAGTCGGTGCAACGTGGCAATGAGTTTTTCAAGCAATAAAACGCAATCCTCAAGACATGTAATTTCAGGAACTTCTCTTTGTAGTTCATCAAGTTTATCTTGCTCAAGAATTGCTTCAGCGAGCATCTCAACAATACGGTCGCGGATTTCACCAGCCGCCTTGCGGCTAAATGTTGTTGCGAGGATGGATTCAGGGTCAACGCCAAGTTGCATCAATCGAATAAAACGATACGCAAGCATTTGTGTTTTTCCAGAGCCCGCAAGCGCTTGAATAATTTGTACTGGTTCAAACTTATGCACTGTAAGCATCCCCTAACTCCACGGTAACACTGTTGTCTTGGCAAATCCATGAGTAGTCCACGCTAAATCTAGGCGCTGGGTCAGTAGGTTTGTCAGAATAATTGTTATCTAAAATAGATATGATTGTTGAATCAATAGTATCTTGAAGAATTGCTTGCAATTCTACCTTAGGTTTTAATAAGTCAATACCACCAGTTGACTCTTGATCACCAATTATGAAGTAGCCAAGTTCAACGTTTTTTGATTCTAAATTACAACCTTCCAGTTCATTAATCTTTGTAAGCAATTCTCCGTAGAGTGGGAGTTGTAAATCAACCCAACTATCTTTTGTCAAATGCGCCTTGTTTGCTGTTGTGGAGCCGGTTTTATAATCAAGTACTCTTATTCGACCATCTATGTTCTTCTCCACTCTATCAATCATGCCGCGAATGGTGAACTTCCTTCCTTCCACTTCAAGTTCTTTTTTAAGAAACTTTTCAGCACAAACAATCGTCCATCCATCTTCTACACTTTTTGCTTGATGTTTGGCGAATTCCCTTAAACGGTACCTCGCAAGTTCCAATTGGATTTCTATCTTGTTACTTACGTTTGGTCCAAGTTGTTCGTTTGCAACATAATCAAGTAAAGCAAAAACTTTCTTCTCAATTACTTTTACATCTGAGACCGTTCGCATCGCATCTTCTTTTCCAAAACGTTCAAGTACGCTGTGCACAAATGATCCAAACAATTTAGCATCAAGTTCAGTATTGCCATCTTCGGTTGCTTTGAGTTTCAAAACATGTTTTAACCAAAATCTATACGTACAAGCAATGTAATCCTTAAAACCAGTAACACTGAGTTGTGTTAGTGGCTCAAATGTTGTCTCTGATGGTTTTGGAATTTTGATTCCAGTACCTTCAACGGATGGAACGTATTGTGGTGGGACTTCTGGTTTCTCGTTATCAAAAGAGACAACGAGTTTTTTAGAGCGTGTAGCAAGCGCACTTGGATTAGTACATCTCATCAGCAACGGACTAGGAATAAGTGGATCCGCGTCGGTATTTTTCCTGCCAACTATCCAAGTCAGGTTTCCGTTGTCTGCCCTTGATTGCAGCATTGCAACAACCGCATGTGCGTCACGAGCCATCCTTCTTTCCATGGTCTCAAGCCCCAAAGCATCAAGCAATCTGTCGGGGAAATAAGCATCGCTCGGATTATTACTTCCTGCAAGATCCGAACTCATGCCAACAACAATCAAATGTTCGGTATCTACCACCATGCCTTCAAGCCAACCAACTGTCTCTATGGCAAGTGGATCAGGCAACTCAGGAATTGTGTCTTTTTCGAGTTCGCTGAACATAAAGCGAATGACTTCTGATAACCGGACGCCACCAAGATTGTTACAAATGTCTTCTGAGATAGCGTCGAATGAATCAAGAACACCAAACATTTTTTGCAAAGACTTTAACCGAGTGCTTGTTCGGTCAAGTTCTTCTTGACCGTAGATGTGTAATAAAAGTTCGCGAATAGCAGAGGCACAATCATGGAATGAGGAGGGTTTCTTATCCAACTCGATATATGGTTTGAAGAATGCAAACATCTCTTCATGTAGTTTTGGTAGAAGTGTAAAATCACTCCTAGTCTTCTTTGGCAAAAACCATTCGAGTTCATTTAGCCAGCAGGGTATTACGTTTGCGGAATAATCTCCTAACTGTTTCAGGGTTTCTTCAGTCACTGTTGCAATCCTTGAAATCTCAGGATGCCGTATCAGTGCGGCGTACGAATAATAAGACAGCGACGAAACAAAATCAGCAACACCAGAAAGTAACATTGCTTCTGGTGTTTGCAATGTTGGCTTACCGCCTGAATACCTGCAATGAACCTTATGTCCAACCAGATGTCGTTGCAGCGTTGGAATCATTTTTTCATCGGTTGCAACAATCGTGATACATTCAGCACTTGTTGAATTATCAAGCAACGACAGAGCGCGGACAACTTCAGCGGATTGAGAACTTGGCGACCCAGCTACAACAATCGTTTCATCTTTAATATCAATGTCTTTGTCCATCCAATACGATGAAATTAAACGACCGTACGGTCCAAAACCATCGCTTTCTAGTTCTGGTGCTCGAACGAATGTATGAACCGCAATCCCTTCACTTTGCAACCGTTCTAACAGCAAGGTCGCTCCACTTGAAAGATCAGAACAACCAAAAATAACCACCCGCTTAAGGTCATCGATGTTCAACTCCGAATTAGGTTGTAGCATACTTTGTTGAATCAACTCAAATACTTCCATGCCATCCTTAGAGAGTGCCTGCTGTACATGTTTCTGAATTTCGAACAACAATGCAAATCGTTCAATTGAATCTGGCGTAAGTTTATGCTGAGCGCTATCTGGCCATGTTTGCGTTTCAATCGAAAGTCCACCACTTGAAGCAATCCGAATTGTTTGCCAAATTTTCTTTGCGGCTTGTAGCCAAGAAACAAAATCATCGTCGTTCATTGGTCTTGCGCCGACAATAATTTTAAGTTTCTCTGGTGGTATCAACTTCAAAACGGAGACGGTTGTAAGTAACACACATTGAGAATCTGCGAGGCGAATGTTCGTTGGAACTAAGTTTCTAACAAATTCGGACGTCGTCACAATCGAAGGGAGTTCTACTGCTCGCCCATCTTTAGTCGCTTCATTTACTAAAAATGTTTGCAAACGACGAGCGACTGCTTTGCCAGAAACAAGCACTGCAAGGTCGTCAACTGACCCAAGTTCACCTCCTAAATAGTGTTCTTGCAAATACTTGGCAGCAGTTGATAAAAATGGCTTGTCCCAGCCCAGAAAGTGTTTTTGAACCTCGGTCATAGAGTGAGAAGAATACCACA
>JACNLO010000030.1 GCA_014381555.1 Planctomycetota bacterium
GATCACGGTTTGGAAGATGGTGAAATGCAAGAGAGTTTGTAAGCGCAATTGTTGGGGCATACACGAAACCGTACACTCCTGACAGAATTGCAAATTGCATGAACGTATCTGAAGTTCCCAACATGTAAACAAGCACTGCACCTATAAGGTGGCTGATAGCCAAAAGTTTTTCAGTTGAGATTACCCTGTCAGCGAGTTGGCCCGCAATGAATGGACCAAAGATGGCGCCAACTGCACCCGCAGACAAACAAAGACCCGTTTCAGTTAGGGTAAATTCACGATAACCCAACAAAAATGGGTATAAGATTGGCAACCATGCTCCCCAAATTGCGAATTGCAAAAACATCATGAAAGACAAACGTGGCAATAAGAACGATGAGGGTTTTTGATTCTCCATCATTCTATTGTAGCTATTTACCCCGATTAAACTTCCGCTTCCGTTTGCCACCCTTGCTCTTAGATTTTCCCTTGGAGAATTTTGGCCTCGAAGCGGTATTTTTAACGATAGAAATTGCAAGTTTTTCGCCAGCAACCTTTGTATGCTTCAAATCATTAAACGTTTCCTTGGGCATTCCAAATGGCAACTCAATGAAACTGAACTGGTCATGTAACTCTATACGACCAATGTCTTTATCCGACAATCCAGAAACACTTGAAATCGCCTGCACGATACTCGCTGGTTTCACACCATGGGCCTTTCCAACTGAAATGTGGAACCTCTCCATTCCTTGCGTAACGGGATCACTCTTCTTTTTTCTCTCTTTTCGATCACGACGTTCTCCGCGATCACCTCGGTCTCCCCGATCCCTTCGTTCTCTTCGACCTCCACTTTCACCACGATCTGCGTGTTCAAACCTAGGTGTATCTTCTTTTTTAAGAACTAGTGGCGACTCACCCTGTGCCATACTTGCAAGAGCAACTGCAATCTCAACTGGTGGAACGTCATGCTCAATTGAGTACGACTCCACAATCTCAGCAAAGAACGCATTGTCTTCGCCGTTTGCAAGTGTATCTGTAATCTTTTGTTTGAATCTATCAACTCGAACTTCGTTCACCATAGAGTGACTTGGCAAATCCATCCGTTCAATTTTTTGCCGTGTTGCTTTCTCAATGGAACGAAGCATTCGCTTTTCACGTGGTGAAATGAACAGAATTGCATCGCCATCTCGACCAGCGCGAGCCGTTCGTCCAATCCGATGCACATACGATTCGGTGTCATACGGCACATCGTAATTAATAACGTGACTAATTCTCGGAACATCAAGACCACGAGCTGCAACATCTGTGGCAATTAAAATATCTAGTTTGCCATCCTTGAGTTTATTAACTGTCACCTCGCGCAAGTTTTGTGGCATGTCGCCATTGAGTGCTTGTGCAGCAAAACCCCGTGCTTCAAGACGATCTGCTAATTGCGTCGTCATGATTTTTGTTCTTGCAAAAACGAGAATCCCATCGGTATCTTCAACTTCGAGGATGCGGGTAAGCGCATCAAGTTTGTGCATACCGCTCACCATCCAATATCGTTGGCGAACTGTGTCAACTGTAGCGCTTTTGTCTTGAATTTTAATGAGTGCTGGGTCATTTAAATATTGCTTTGCAATTTTTGCAATTTGTTTTGGCATTGTTGCGGAAAACAGTGCTGTTTGGTGTTCAGTTGGAATCTGTTCGAGCACCCATTCGACATCGTCAATGAAACCCATTCGCAACATTTCGTCTGCTTCGTCAAGTACAAGACATTGAAGGTTATCTAAATTGATGCTCCCCTTTCGCATGTGGTCCATGACCCTTCCAGGAGTTCCAACAACAACGTGTACACCGCGATCGAGCGCCCTAAATTGCACTCGATAGTCCTGCCCACCATAAATCGGAACAACATGGAAACCTTTAAGTTTTCCTGCATATTTTTGAAATGCTTCAGAGACCTGAATAGCAAGTTCACGAGTTGGAGCGAGTACCAATATCTGTGGGCTTCGCTTTTTCAAATTCAAATTTGACAGAAGTGGCAACGCAAATGCCGCTGTCTTTCCAGAGCCAGTTTGCGCTTGCCCGAGAATATCCCGACCTTCTAAAAGCGGTGGAATCGACTCCGCTTGAATTGGTGAGGGCGATTCATATCCAAGTTCGTTGACAGTTTGCAATAAAGCGCTGTCTAATCCGAATGCATCGAAGGATGTAATTTGAGTTTGTTCTGTTGACATAATTAAAAGGCGAATCGGTCATTCTACCAGAATCCCTACTGGGAAACCCAAAGTAAACCGCCTTTTATATGTTCCAATAACGCATTCTCGGTATAACTTGTTTTCGTATGTCCTCGACCTGTATAAAACGAACGTCCTTTGCCTACGTTACTGCACCAAGAAATTGGATGGTCATTTACTTCCATCAGAATAGTTGCTTGTTCTGGAACTCGATCGTACACGTACCACTCGTCTGTGCAGGTCCATTCTCCCTGAAGGTGCTCCGTAGACGGGTGCGACCTATTGATTACTTGGATAGTTTCTTCAGAAACTGGAGGATGTGAAACAAACCATGCTCCGAGCAAGGTTTCGCCATACCAAGACCAATCGTACTCAGTGTCAGCCGCTGAATGAATACCCACAAATCCACCACCGGATTCAACGAACTCTCGCAAGCATTGTTGTTCTTGTTCATTCAAAATGTTTCCCGTGGTGTTTAGAAAAACAACAACATCATAATTTTTATTGCAAAGTCTCGAACTATCTTCAGTTGCAATCACTACCAAACCTAAATCATCAGCAATAGAATAAAATGCATTAACACCTGTTTCAATTGAGTCATGTCTGAAACCATCGGTTTCAGAAAGAACCAAAATTGTCTTTTGTGTTGAACATCCCGTAAGAAGTAAAAATAGAATTAAACCTCGCACCATGACTGTGATTCCTGACTTCGCAAAACGGCATCAATAAACTTCATGCTTGCAAGACCTTCTTGTGCATCGATTACATCAACTTTTTTGCCTTGTATTTTATCCGCACAATCACGATACAAGTTCCCAAACGCTTCAACGAAGCCAGCTGGGTGACCAGAAGGCGCACGGTTTGTTTCGCAAAAGCTAATAGTTTCCGTTCCATCTGGTGCAGTAAACTTCAGCGCGTCACAGGCTTCGTGTGACCATGCAAGAGATCCCTTATCGCCCCAAACACGAACCGAGACATGGTTTCGTTCCCCAGTGCAAACTTGCGAACACACAAGATCGCCAACTACGCCTGTTTCCAGTTTTAACTGCACAGATGCATGATCGTCCACCTTGCGACCTTGAACGATTGAATGCACATCACCCCGCACTTGTTCGATTGCAAGGCCAGTTGTAAACCTTGCGAGTTGTTCGGCGTGGCAGCCAATGTCTCCGAGCGCGCCTGCGCCTGACTTTTGAGGGTCTGTTCGCCATGCTGCTTGCTTTTGCCCCTCGCGTTCGATTGGTTCTGCAAGCCAACCCTGTCTGTAATCAACACTGACAGTTCGTACTTCCCCAATGTCGCCGGCGAGAATACGCTCGCGCATTAGCCGAACCATCGGATAACCGGTGTACGTATATGTCATTGCAAAAACACCGTCGGAAGTTGAAGCAGTATTTGCCAGTGCAACTGCCTCTTCAAGCGTTCGAGTCATCGGCTTATCAAGCACAACGTGGTAGCCAGCTTCAATAGCGGATGTTGCTATTTCTGCATGCGAATCATTAGGCGTGACTATGACTATGCAATCGACGTTCTCTTTTTCTTTTTCTAGAAGACCTTGCCATGTTTCGTACCCTCGAATGCCAAGTGCACTTGCACTTTCCATTGCACGAGTTTCGTCTGAGGAAAGTGCACCAGCAACGAGTTCGTAGCGGTCATCGAGCCGCATCGCCATGCGATGAATCTCCCCGATAAATCCACCAATGCCCCCGCCGATCATTGCTGTTCGAATCTTTGTCATGCTTGCTCCGAGAATGCGGAATCAAATGCTTCGCCAGAAGGTGGAACAACATCCATCGACTGTAGATAGTCGAGCGATTCCATCGCACCTTGCCGCCTATCCATTCCTTCATCTTCCCATTCGACAGAGAGAGGTCCGTCGTAACCAATTCGATTCAGTGCACGAATAATGTCATCGAAGTCAACGTCGCCCCTGCCTACGCTTCTAAACTCCCAGCCACGCTGGGAATGACCAAACGGAAGGTGCGAACCGAGTATTCCTCGCTCGCCATTTGTGCGGAGCGCAACATCTTTTGCGTGTACATGGAAAATATGATCGGGAAATGTATCGATAAAAACTGCTGGGTCGATGCCTTGCCAAAGCAAGTGACTTGGGTCAAAGTTAAAACCAAAGGCGGGATGAAAATCAACCGCTTCAAGCGTTCGCTTGGCAGTTGCGATGTCGTACGCTATTTCTGCGGGGTGCACTTCAAGCGCGAACTTGACTTCGTTCTTTTCAAATTCGTCAAGAATCGGCAACCAACGCCCACGGAAGTCCTGAAATCCATCTTCAATGACACTTTCGGGGGTAGGCGGGAAAAAATAAAACTTACCCCATATGGATGAACCGGTAAAACCATTGACAACAGGAACGCCAAATGCTTTTGCCGCCCGAGCGGTCTGCATCATTTCTTCCGCGGCTCGCTGACGAACGCCTTCGGGTTCACCATCGCCCCAAACTGATTCGGGAAGAATTGACTTATGTCGTTCGTCGATTTCATCGCACACTGCTTGCCCAACAAGATGGTTTGAGATTGCAAAGCAGTCAAGGTTGTGCCCCCGAAGTAGTTCCCATTTTGCTTTTAGATCACTTTCGGTGGCGTGCACGTTGAAGTGATCGCCCCAACATGCGAGTTCTAAGCCATCGTACCCGCAATCCGCAATAAACTTCGCCACCTCATCGAGAGGTAAATCCGCCCACTGCCCAGTAAACATAGTCATTGGTCGCGTCATACGAGCATCGTACAGGGTCTGGTACGGACCTGGTACACATTTCTGCAGATCATGTGTACCAGGTCCGTACCAGACCCTCTAGAACAAATCTTCCTCTGAGTCCTTCGAATGTTTTTTAAGCGACTGCCGAATCCTCATCAACGAGTCATCGTCGAGTAACACTTCAGACCACCACTCGTTTTTCATTGGAGTGAACCACCAACTCGGCTCAATCAAAAAATGCGGGCAGTACCCCATCGATCGAAGGAATGCGCTTGACCATTGCCAATTCTCCTGAGAATCAACTAAACCCGCTTTAACAGGATTTTGCTCCACATACATCCATGTCTTCGCGAGTTGGAATCCATTCCGAACTCTTTTGGCAAAAAACCTGTCTTGCCATAGATGTCCAACCCTCTGATATTTTTTGTTAAATGCTTGTGCATACACACCCTGAAACCATTTCCCCCAATTGCTCACTTCAGAATTTTCTACTACTTTGATTAAAATGTGAAAATGATTCGGCATCAGGGCATAGGCGACAATCGGGACCGAATATTTTTCACATGCCTTTGAAAGTAGTTGCATAAACATTGCGTAATCCTCTTTGCAGAGAAAAATCTTCCGTTGCTCAACTCCCCTATTGACTATGTGATAGAACTGCCCTTTGTGAATTTTCCGTAAATATCTTGTCATATTCAGAATATAAACTGAGTATTGAAAATCACCCATATAACCGCCCAATTTCTTTCCTACGAAAAAAAGTGTACCAGGTCCGTACCAGACCCTCAATCGCGAAAAAAAGTGTACCAGGTCCGTACCAGACCCTATTCGAGTTCGATGATGGAGATGTTTCGGAAGGAGACGAGGTCGCCGTGGTCTTGCAGTGCGATGTGGCCAGTCTTGTTCAAACCGTAGTCCGGCATGTCTTTGAACTTACTCGCTTGAACGCGAGCGTTCCAATCGTCGGACCAGAGTTCGTACTCAAGCATCTTCTTGCCGTTCATCCAATGTTCAACGTGAGGACCATCGACAACAAGTTTCACATGATTCCACTCACCAATTGGTTTTGTTTTATCACAACACGGCGCATGCAACGCGTAATTGGAACAAGCACTCGTCTCGGGCTTCATCCCATTGGCGTGTGCTTTGTTATCGAGCACCTGCATCTCAGCGCCTGTCTGCCAAACATAATCGTGGTCTTCATCGACGCGAAAGAAAATTCCACTATTGCCGCCCTCTGAAATTTTCCAATCAAGTTCCAACACAAAGTTGTCGTACTGCTTATCAGTAACAATGTCCCCGCCACCCTTTACATGTGTCAAGACTCCATCGTCGCTCATATTCCAACCTGTTGGAAGTTTGTCTTTTTTGAAACCACGCCAAGTCGGAGTTTCTACCTTTTGCGGACCGCAACCAATGACCACCATGCTCAAAACGATAAGAAGTAGATATTTCATCCACGCAGAATAGCAGACTTACTTGGCTTGGTGAATTGTGACAGTCTCGCCTGATTGAACTTTTGGAATTCGTTGTTTTGAGCCGTCCGTCCATGTAATTTCGACCTTTGAAATCAAGTTTTCACTTCCAATGCCAATATGGAGTGTTGGGTCATGCGCGGAACAATATCCTCCACTTGATCTCACTTCGCGGCGAATGGTTCGATCCCCAAGTGTGAAACGAACTGTTGCATTTTGC
>JACNLO010000029.1 GCA_014381555.1 Planctomycetota bacterium
CGAAAATCGTAATCGCAACAGATGCAATAATCGTGTTACCAATTTGTTGCTTCGTGAGGTCTAGTTCATCGCGAACAACCGCCATAAGAGGTGCAATTCCAAACCAAGCAAAAAAGCAGAGAAAGAATGCAAACCACGACATGTGGAACGCACGCATTTGCGTGGTTTTTAAAGAGAAGAGATTTATGCTAGTTGCTTTGTTGCGAATATCCATTTTTGGAATCCTTCTATGTGGATCACATCAACAGTTAATTTTCTGATGGAAGAATTTCATCCATTACGTATTGCACAATTGCCCACCTATCTTCGACTGGCATGGTTTCAAATGACATCATCAATTTCGCTCCGCCGTATCCCCCAGGAACACCGCAGGTGATTCGAGTAAAGATGTCTTCTGCACTTTTGCCCATTTTTACATTGCCTACTGATAAATCGGCAGCGAATAACTGCTGTGGCAACTCTGGCTTTAACTCACGCCAACTATAAATTTCTTGCATTCCACCGCTTCCATCATCACCATGACAAGATACACAGTTTGTGATGTACAACTGTTTTCCTCTTGCTATCGATTGTTGTGTAATTGGTGGTTGTTCTGGAACTATAATTGGGTTTCCCGGTTTTGGACCGTCTTTCCTAAAAGCATTCAATACATCAACAAGCGAGATAAGTTGTGAAGATGTCAAATCTGGAAATGCCGGCATGCCTGATCCCTCGAGGCCATCCGAAATTGCACGGTATAAATCATCATCAGAGGCAATGCTGTTGTCCGTTGATACAAAATGATACGTTGCACCGAGATGGTCATTTGTATGTACAAAACTTCTTGGCAACGCTGCAAACATCGAAGAATTCATGCCCGGACCATCTCCGAACCCATCAACACCATGGCATCTTGCGCACTGGCTGATGTACAACGGGTAGCCTGCAAGCAACTTTCCTTCCGTTGTTTCGATGTGTGATGGAATCGAGTTTGTATCTGTACCCTTAGCAGAACCTAATAAAGAACCCGTGATAAAAAATCCAGTTGCAACAATTAATAGACCATACGTAAGCCATGATTTATCGCTTCGCAGTGCCAATTCCCATCGACGTTGAAAACGGTATTTTTGCGTTCGCATTGATTGTGGCACGCGAACAAAATAATTTACTGGGAATGTCCAAAAGTGAACGAGTTTGGTGAAGGGGAAATATGCGAAGAACAAAAGGGCTAAAAAAACGTGGAGTTTTGTAAGAAAACTAGCTGACGCCATTAACTCTGGTTGTGGAGAAAAGGTCCACAAACTTGCAGTCCATGATGATGCTGTGTATGCAACTCCAAATATCCTATGATCGACAACTTGATATAAAGCTATAGCGACAATCGCGATTAAGAAACATTGAACAATGTAATCTTCAGCTCTACTCATTGCACGAACTTCAGGTGAAAGAATTCGCCTCGCAAGTGCAACGGATGAACCGACAAGAACGAAGAGCCCGCCGATGAGTCCACTCCAAAAGAAGAACTCAATTGAACTAGCAGAGCCAACAACTCCACCTATTAATCCAGCAATATGTCCTGCGAGTAACAGGAATAATCCCCAGTGGAATAATGTTGAAGAAAACCCTAAAAGTTTTCGACCAAACAAACCACTTGCTCTTGTACTCCACGAGTATGGTCGTGTTGCCATCCGAATAATGGGAACAAGGAAGAACAACAAGATACAAAGATACGGATATACACCCCATAAAAAAGTATTGAGTGTTGAAGTTGATTCTGAAGGGAGCGAGTTCAATCGATGCCAATCAACTTGGGACAAGAGTAATGAAGTACCACTAATTACTGCAGAATCTGGTATCGCTGAGGCAATACCACCCATTCCACCTGCTACTACAAAATTTGGAGCAGGAATCAATGCTTGTTCAACAATTGCCACACCTGCAGTTTCTGCAACGTGGCTTGAAAGATTCCCCGCTAAGTTTCGCGATACAAACCAAGCAAAGACAGTCACAACGAACAGGGATACGAATAAAATTACGGATTCAGATTTCTTTGCATTCATGGCTCTACCTCACAACATTTATTAATAACATCATCAACGGAGTAATTTGAAAGAATGGGCAGTGGAACTCCGCCCGATGTTTCATCTGGCGGTTCCCACATGGGCTGATCCTCTGTACGTTGAAGATCTAGTTTCACCAGAATATCTATTGCATTCATGAGAATCCGATAGTCACTCTCGAATTTCTCAAGCCGATTCGATAAAGGACGGATCCCTAAGCGGAGATATTTTTCTAAAAACCGCCTACGCAATCCAATTGTATCGATTTCTTCATTTTCAATACTCAGTGCAGCAAATTCAAGCATAACTGGTAAAAAATCTGGCAATTCGATTGAACCCAAATCGAAACCAAAATGTTCATACACCCCGCCAAGTTCTAGCATGTATGCGTTTCTTGGAGATGTGCTTATTCCGCTACATGTTGAGGGCTCTTCAAAAAGATGCGTACCTAAATACAAAGGGCAAGGTGGAGAAAGTTCTAACGTTGAGACGTATTCATGACTATCAGTAGACGATTCTAGTGTTAAAAAACGTTCTACAATTTGAGCAACATCAGGTAATTCCAATTGAACTTTTTTGAACCATAAGGAAATATTGCTTTCGACTCTTTGAGATGGATTGACAAAGAGTTCTGCGAGCAATCTATATCCTGCAGCAATTGCTTGTTTCTCCATTAGTTAACTCCCAACCTCTTCACGGTTTCCATGGAATTCAACGCTACGCTGAGGAAGATTTGCTGGAGTCATTTCACTAAAGCCAGCGTATCCACGTTCGATGAACGGGGCGTTGTCAGTTTGCTCTCGCCTAGTTGTTGGAACGACAAATCGTTCGTGATAATGTGCGAGTGCTAACAGTCGATGCATATGAATAGCGTCTTGCTCTGTTAATCCAACTTCCTGTAGAACATCAATGTCTGGTGTGCCTTCAACACGCACACTTCGTCTGTAACCTCGAACTGCTAATTGACGCAGCAAGGCTTTTTCTATAGGTTTTGGATCGCCTGCAGAAAAGAGCGACGAGAGGAATTTGATAGGCAATCTGAATTCACTTAAATCTGGCAAAACTGTTTTTCCACCAACCATCGACAATGACTCAGAGCCATCGGATTTTGTTTTCACTGGTGATTCTGGTGGAATATAGAAGAGTGCTGGAAGCGTTCTAAACTCTGGATGAAGTGGTAGTGCAATTTCCCAATCGACTACCATTTTGTAAATTGGTGATTTCTGACAAGCTTGGAGCCACGAATCACTGACACCTGCGCGCTTTGCAGCTTCAATGACCTCTGGATCGCAGGGATCCAAAATCAGTTCACGCTGCGCATCAATCAATTCATGTTCTGGAACATTTGCGATCTCAGCAACCCGATCAATGTCGTAGAGCAATGGACCGATGTACCGAATTCGCCCGGGACAACTATGGAAACAAGCAGGTGGCTGACCCGCTTCAAGGCGTGGGTAGCACAAGATGCATTTTTCCATCTTGCCAGTTTTCCAGTTGTAATAAGGTTTTTTATACGGACAAGAAGAAACACAATATCTCCATGCTCTACATCTATTTTGATCGATGAGCACAACGCCGTCTTCTTCTCGCTTATACCCTGCGCCACTTGGACATGCTGCTACACAACACGGATTCATGCAGTGATTGCAAATCCTTGGCAGGTACATAATGAATGAATCCTGAAATTTCAACAATGCATCCCGCTCTGCATCCGACATGTCCCCAAAGTTCATGTCCATTGCTCCGGTGCCATCAACTGTAGCGCCAGCACCGTTATCTTCCCAGTTTACTGCGTAATTGATATCTATATCTTCTTTGCCCGTAATCATTGATTTGGGTCTAGCAACTGGCTGGGAATATTTTGTTGGTTTTGTTGAATGCAAATCTTCGTATGTATACGTAAATGGCCCTTGCCCGTAATACTCCTCCATCTGAGGCATCACTGGGTTATAAAACAAATTCATCATTGTCCAAAATCGTGAACCAATTCTCAATTTTGGATTCTCGCCAGAAGTTTGTTTCCACCCACCTTTGTACTTTTCTTGGTTTTCCCACTGTTTTGGGAAACCAATTCCAGGCTTGGTTTCAACATTGTTCCAGAACATATACTCCGCCCCCTCACGGTTCGTCCAAATGTTCTTACATGCAACTGTACAGGTATTACACCCTAGACATTTGTCAAGGTTAAAAACCATTCCCATTTGTATCTTGACTTGCATTAGGTCGAACTCCTTATTGTCTGGACTTTTGTACGCATGATGTATTTCATTTCTAACTCCTAAACACTTGGAAGAAGATTGATGTCTTTGTCTTGATAAATCACTTTCTTAGCACCAGAAGCGAGTGGCATTTTTCTGATAAGTACTGCACAATCTCGTTCGGACGGACTAGGTCCCATGTAATTCAGGAAGTAAGTCCAGTTGGCATATCCGCCAATCATGCATGATGGATTCATCATCACCCTTGTAGGTGCATTGTTATTGCCTCCACGCAAATCGCTCTTGCCATGTTTTCGCGCAAGAGGTGAGAATGGGACAGCAACATGTCGTTCAGAGGAGTGATACATAATTACCGAATCTCGAGGAATCGTCCCACTCAGAACTGCTCGCACATTACAAATCCCATTCTCATTGTAGACCTCTACCCATTCATTATCTTTTACATTTATTTCAGCAGCATCTTGATCGTTAATCCAAACAACTTGACCGCCTCTGAACAAATTTAGCATCTGCCATGTATCCCAAAACATTGAGTGAATTGACCACTTGCCATGCGGTGTTAAAAATCGAAACACTTTAGTGAGACCATTGTCATCATTGGGCTTACAATCACCAACTTTAACCATATCAACTGGCGGCTTGTATGTTGGCATTGCTTCACCAAGTTCTCTAAACCCACGATGGTCAAAATATATTTCTTGACGGCCTGTCAATGTGTGCCATGGCTTTAGTCGCTCGACGTTCATTGACCAAGGTGCGTATGTTCGACCTGGACTTTCAATTGCGGACCAATGCGGAGAAGTCAAACTTCTTCTTGGTTGTGATTGCAATTCAGGGTAATGATGGTGAATTTCTTTGTCACCCTCGACTAAATCTGCAAGTGGAACGCCAACACGTTTTTCTAAAGATTCAAATATTTTATGAGACAATTCGCCATCAGATTCAGGTGAGATTCGCAAAATTGTTTCGCAAACTTGTTCTGCGAATTCTAGTGATGGCATACCATCTTTTTCGCCAACAAGGTAACTCGTTTTGAGTTTGTCCTGCTCTTCAGATAAATCGCAAAGAATGCCTTTGCATCCATACCCGTTTGGTTTTCGGACATTTGGACCGAACGTAACGTACTTGTCGTAAATTTTTGTGTAATCACGTTTTACAATTTTAACTTTTGGGAATGTCTTACCAGAAACTGCCTCCACTTCACCGTTATACCAATCATGGATTTCGCCATTGGGTTGGGCCATCTCATCTTTACAGTCCGTAATCAACGGTGTCATGACAAGATCTTCAAACTCATCAGGCAAGTGTTTCTTAGCAAGTTCACTTACTTTTTTTGCACATTCTTTAAATGCTTCCCAATCATGTTTTGCTTCCCATGGCGGGTCGTGTGCGGGTGTAAAGGGGTGGAAAAATGAATGTAAATCTGAACATGTCAGGTCATATTTTTCATACCAATGCGCTGCAGGCAAAACAATGTCTGCGTAATTTGCGGATGAATCCATTCGAAGATTCACGTTTACGATAAGATCAAGCTTGCCCAGCGGCGCATCTTTATGCCAATCAATCCCTTCCACTAAACCTTCCGCGCGATCTTCACCCATCACGTTGTTGTGCGTTCCAAGCAAATGCTTCAGACCATATTCGTGCCCTCGCATGCTTGTCCCGATCAAGTTTCCACGCCAAATCCATAATACTTTTGGGTGATTCTTTTCATCATCTACATCTTCAAGAGCGAATTTATCTTTTCTTTCAGAGAATTGTTTTGCTACCCAAGCACCAACTTCTTCTTCACTGTTCGCACCCGCCGCACGTGCTTCTTTAAGATATTCGATTGGATTTTTCTTATCTACTTGAGGATAGAAAGGCAGCCAACCATTTCGAACGGCCATAAGGTCTTGGTCAGCGGCATGATTGCCTCCCTTTTTAGGAAACTTTTCTGCCCAAGGCGCCCAAATAGGATCAAGAATCATCCCGTCATACCTCCACTGATCTGTGTGAAAGTAAAAGTATGACGTGCTATTCATATGCCTTGGTGGACCAGTCCAATCTGCCGCACCACCAAGATTACCGATTGCTGCATAGGGTCTGATTTTTTCAGTTCCCACGTAAGAATGGAAGCCGCCGCCATTTCTTCCCATGCAACCGGTCAAAATGCCCATGACTGCCATTGCTC
>JACNLO010000068.1 GCA_014381555.1 Planctomycetota bacterium
GGTCTCTTCTATGGTTTTGCTGAGTCTGTGACTCAGCAAAAGCAACGAGTCCTGCAAAGGAGCGTTGCATGCAACGGGACTGTCCACACAGATAATCCTCCATAAGTCCATTAACTAAGATTCCGCCTTGCTTGCAATAAATTAGTTAAACGAGAATGGGACTGTCCCTATGCATGCTGATACTCCGAGTGCCATGGCAGGGCCATGGCGGTGTGGTTTGAAGCAAACCACACGGTCTCTTCTATGGTTTTGCTGAGTCTGTGACTCAGCAAAAGCAACGAGTCCTGCAAAGGAGCGTTGAATTGCTTAGGGTCAGGTCCTTACGCGAAGCTTCGCTTCGCTTTGGTGGACCAGACCCGGCAATTCATCTCCGCTCCAAGAACCATGGCAAAGCAACGTTGCAACGTAACTGTCCCCTCCTGTAGCAAGAATAGTGGCAGGCATTTTCGTGTAGTTTCGCAACACTTGTGTCAGCCCCGATGGTTTAATTTAGTTGAGTTTGTGCAACTAATTCAAATTCACCAGTAGCTATGTCTTGGACACCAGCAACAATTTGAACTTCACCGCTCTTGACTACCTCTTCTATCATTGGCGAGCGTGCCAAGATCGTCGCAATCCCCTGCTCTGCATTGTTTGCAATGCAGTCATCCAAATCTGGTGTTGGTGCCAACGCAATCTGCGCAAACAAACCATCAACAAATTCGTTTTGCAAAGCGGCAGTAACTGCCCCGCAATTTGAATGCCCCATGACTACTATCAAAGTTGTACCCAAATGCCCGACTGCATATTCAACACTTTCAACGATTTCTGGAGTAGGAATATTCCCTGCAACACCGCAAACAAACAACTTCCCAAGTGGTTGGTCGAAAACTATTTCGGGGGCAACTCGTGAATCGGCACACCGGATGATTGCAGCAATTGGTGCCTGACCTGTTGCAAGATTCACTCTATCTTCCGGCGAGTTGCTTGACGACAAGTTCCCTTCCACATACCGAGCATTTCCTGATACTAATTGTTCCAATGCTGCTTGGGGTTTCAATTTTTCGAGCCCTTAATCTTTCTGTCAGAAATCACATCCATGCTTGGTTTTGGCAAAGCATCTAAATGCTTTTTAATCCGGGATATCGTTGATTCTTCTAAAAAATAAAATAACTCCACTGCAGAAGTGTTGGAAAGTGGAACGGTATATTCGTGAAGAGTGCCATCTAGCTGAATTGAAATTTCATAACGATGTTTCAATTTGTTTTTTACTGATTTAAAATCTTCAGACCGTAGAAAGTTCTGAAGTTCGGAAAGTTGTTCTTGCGAAAGTGTTCCCTCCCAGGTTGTATCTCCAGCGATTGCATCAATCCCACCACCATATTCAATTTCCCCGTTTTGTTCCACAACATACAACACTGATTGATGATTGCCATACATTTCTAATTGAAGCATTGGCTTAACTGTTTTTGAACAACCTACAAGAAAAAGTGTCGCTATTACTAACCATCTCATGGAACTCTACCTTCCAAATATAGTTCGTAGGGATTCCCGCCAAGGTCATATCTAATTGGTTCTTCATAACCCACTCGATCTGCCTCATCTGTCGCCCACGCATACTCGGCGAGCAATCGAATCAAAAACTTAAACGCGGGGTCGGCGGGTTGGTCATCTTCAATATACCGTACGTAGTTCCAATACTTGCCTTCACTGTTAATTGCAATCATGTACACAGATCCACTCTCTGGCTTTTGCAACAATTGAAAGTTCACTATCTTGTCTGCATTTTCGGAAGTTGACATTCCAGTTTGCTCAAGAAGTTCCCAAATTGAGGCAACCTGTTTGCGGGTAAGCAAGCGGGTTCTTGCAGGAAGAGTATTGGGTCCCCAACCATCCTCATCTCCATGATGCAAGGCACCATTTGGAAAAACAACGAATCGAGATGAGCGCATATGTGCAAGAGTATGCGGTTCTGCAGTCACAACTGTCACATCGAGGGAAAAATCACTCGGCGCAATCGCAAGCGGATCCTTGACCTGAGGTGCTGTGGTACAGGATGGCATGAGCGCCAAAGAAAAAAGCATAAGAACAATTGGTATAAATCGACTTCTCATTGCTGCAGAATAGCTATTCTGCGGGAATGTTGGTAACTACAAACTGGATCAATGACTATTTGAAGACTGATATCTCCGCAGATGAGCAGGCCGAACTCCTCACAGCTGCTGGTTTTCCTCTTGAAGGGCGAGAAGATTTGCCAAGTGGAGATGTAAGGCAGGACTTCGAAATGACCTCAAATCGCGGTGATTGCACCTGCCACCTAGGTTTAGCAAGAGAAATCGCTGCCCAGACCGGGAACGATTTGCTCATCCCAGACAACTCTGTTGATGACTCTGGGTCTGCTATCGAAGAGTTTGCTTCTGTAGATAATTTTGAACCAGAATTATGCCCTCTCTACTCTGCAAGAGTTATTCGTGGAGCAAGTGTGGGCGAATCACCAGAATGGCTCTCAAGGAAACTAGAAGATCGCGGTGACATCCCGCGTAACTCAATAGTGGATGCAACTAATTTTGTCCTCTTTGAACAAGGGCAACCAACCCACGTGTTTGATTTAGACAAAATTGCTGGAAATAAAATTGAGATTCGGCGAGCACGAGATGGTGAAACGTTTTTACCACTAGGTGAAGATGCTAAACCAATTAAGTTAACGAATAAAGACCTTGTCATCGCGGATGCTGAAAAACCAGTCGCTCTTGCTGGTGTTAAAGGTGGAGCTGAAACTTCAGTCACGGCAGAAACAACTAACTTGCTCATTGAATCTGCTACGTTCGACCCTGTAATCGTACGAGAAATGAGTCGGCGGCATAATATCTCGAGCGATTCGAGCTTTCGTTTTGAGCGTGGCGTACACGCAGCGCAAGTTGAGCCATGTGCAAACCGGCTTGCAGGGCTACTTCTGGAAGTTGGTGGTGGCACACTTTGCAAAGGCGTTCTCAAAGATGGCAAACCAATTCCAGAGTTAATTACAGCTAAGATGCGAACCGAGTACTGTAGAGAACGTTTAGGTAACAATATTTCTGATGAAATGATTGTTGAGCATTTAAATTCAATTGGTTTTGAATCCAATTGTATAGATGGAATAGTCACAGCAGCCGTTCCATACTTCCGAGGTGACATCCATCGTGAAATTGATCTTGTCGAAGAAGTTGGACGAGTTCATGGATATGAAAATATAGCCATTGAAGATACTCTACAAGTTCGGGTTCCAGCATCTGGTGGTGAATCTGCTGGTAGGCGCGCAGTATTGGACTCCTTAGCTGGAATGGGTTTTGTTGAATGTGTTACTCACTCATTAATTTCTATAAAAGCTGCTAATCAATTTTTGCTTGAAGGGCAAACTCCTTTAATGATTGATGATGACCGAGCATCTGCTGAACCAGCCCTTCGCCCATCACTAATTCCAAGTTTACTCAAAGTCCGTAAGCACAATGAAGACAATGGTGCAAAGGACCTTCGTCTTGCAGAACTTGGCTCTGCCTTTATTCTTGATGGCAACTCTCACACTGAGCGAACTGAACTTGCGATTGTAATGGACACTATAGAATCCGATGGAATCGGAGAAATACGCGGAGTTATCAATCGAGTGTGCAATGTTTTGACCGCTGAGAATAACGTTTCAATTAGGAGTTGTGAAAGTGCGTCTTGGCTAGAACCCGGCGGCGAAATTCTGCTTGCTGGAAACGTCATTGGACACCTTGGTCGACTTTCTTCATCCGTGCAAAAAATATGGGGACTTCAACCCACCATACATGTAGCGCAACTTTACCTAGATAAACTACTTGTTGAATTTCCTCCGGAGGTGCAATCACACGAGCTTCCAAAACAGCCGGCAATTGAACGAGATATTTCCATCATTCTCGATGAAGGTGTAGAGTGGTCTTCAATCAAAAATGCACTTATCAATTTACAATTAGAGCATCTTGAGGACGTTTCTTTTGTCACAACATTCAGAGGAAAAAACATCCCAACTGGCAAGAAATCTCTCACGCTTAAACTTCGTTTCCGTGATTCAAAACGAACACTTACCCACGAAGAAGTGAATGACCCTACGACTACCGCAACAAGCATGTTATCAAACACTTTTTCTGCAGAGATTCGCACATAATGGAATTTGGATCACAAACTGTAAACGAACTTCTTGCATCTCTAGCCGCAAAAAAACCCACGCCCGGCGGAGGTGCTGTTGCTGGAGTGCTCAGCGCACTTTCGACTTCGCTTGGTGAAATGGTTCTTGCGTACACTGAGGGTAAAGATAAATATTCCCAACACGAGATATTACACAGTAATTGCAGTTCTTTTTTTCAATCCGCTTCTGAAGAAGCAATTGTACTTGCAGAAGAAGATGCTAACGCATACGAAGCACTAAATGGTCTTTGGAAACTCGACAAAGATAATCCAACTCGCGAGAAAGCTTGGAGTGAAACTTTACAATACGCTATTGAGGTTCCTCTAAAAACAATGGAATTGAGCCACCGAATTCTAATCACACTTCAAACATTAGTTGGAAAGACAAATGCAATGCTCAGAAGCGATTTGGTAATTGCTGCAATTCTTGCCGAGTCGGCAGCGCGATCTGCGCGGCTTAATGTTGAGATTAATGTAAAACAAATGGATGAGGGTGAAGAACGAACGTCACTCCAAGAACGCACTGCTACGCTGCTTGGTGAATGCCAAGACTTGTGCAAAGCCATTGAAGATGCCTGCTAAGGGTATAATGCCGCAATGGCAATAAAGAGTGCACCCACTGCTAATATATTTGATTCTGCGGTATTAGAAGATGTGGTTTGTGGAAACCTACGCATCACCCCAGAGCAAGCGTTGAGTTTATATCACGATATGCCACTACCAGAACTAGGCCGGTGGGCTGACCAAAGGTGTCGAGCATTGCACGGTGAACATTTGCGAACGTATATCGTCGATCGAAACATCAACTACACAAACGTATGCACAGCGAAATGCACCTTCTGTGCATTTCGTCGAGACGGCCACGAAGATGATGCGTACACGCTGACCTATGATGCTTTGTTACAAAAAGTACAGGAAATCGTTGATATTGGCGGTACACAAATACTCATGCAGGGTGGGATGAATCCTGAGTTACCACTTGAATGGTACACAGAGTTGCTTTCACAGTTGCGGGAAAAATTCCCTCAAGTTCATGTCCACGCCTTCAGTCCACCAGAAATAATTGAGTTTGTACATTTCTTTGATACACCAGGAGACACACTTGAAGAACAGGTGCGTTGGGTACTTATACAATTACAAGATGCGGGTCTACAATCGATTCCGGGAGGTGGTGGTGAAATTTTTGCTCCTGCTGTCAGAGAAAAAATTGGGCTTGGAAAATGCAATGCTGAGGTTTGGCTTACTGTCATGCGAGTTGCGCATGAACTTGGCATGAACACAAGTGCAACAATGATGTTTGGGCACATAGAAGGTATTGCAGATCGCATACACCACTTTGATTTAGTACGAACTTGGCAAGACAAATCGATTGCTGATTTTGGTTTACATGGTGGCGGAAGATACAACGCGTTTATCTCCTGGCCTTTTCAACCTGACAACTCACCACTTGGTCGTGTCAAGGGGTGGGATTGGTCAGAATCAAATCCTTTTCCCGGTGATGTTGTTGCAAAACTTGATGGGTCTGGCACAAAATCAGATCATCCTGAGTTCGGGCGACGATTACGACTCGCTGGCTCAAGTTCATATTTACGCACGCAAGCATTAAGCCGACTTTTTCTTGATAATATTTACTCCATCGGATCAAGTTGGGTCACGATGGGCCCAGCCATTGGGCAAACTGCGCTGTTTTATGGGGCGAATGATCTTGGCTCAGTCATGCTTGAAGAAAATGTAGTGAGTGCGGCAGGGACAACTTGGTGCCTTGATGAAGCAAAACTTTGTCGAATGATTCGTGGCGCTGGATTCATTCCAGCTAAACGAGATAACCAATATGGGCTACTAGAAATACACAACGACGAAAATTCTCCTGACAAATTGATTACTGACTGGTCAATCTTTGAAAAAGAACGGTTAATTTCACACACACAAGATTGTGCAACTGTAACCCTAACACTTAACGATTAATCCTCTGGCGCGTTTTCCGCAACCATCGTTCGGAACTGGTTTTCAAAATCATGCGTAATTGGACCAACTTTTCCAATGCCAATAACTTTTTCGCCAATGTGGCTTACACCAATTACTTCGCAGGCGGTTCCTGTAAGAAACACCTCATCTGCTTCAAGGACTTCATCAAGTAAAATTGTGCGTTCGTTCACAGAGTGCTCCAAGGCGGGAGCAATATCTTCAATAACCAAACGTCGTGTTATCCCATTCAGTATCCCAGACGAAACCGGTGGCGTTGATATCGCACCGTCCTTAACTATAAAAATGTTGTCACCAGTACACTCAGATACTTCCCCGTCTAAATTAAGCATAATCGCTTCAAGAACGCCTGCGTCAATGGCTTCTATTTTTGCAAGAATATTATTCAAGTAATTTAAACTCTTAACTTGTGGGTCCAGGCACTTTGCAGGAACACGAGGACGCTTAGCAACAATAATAGACATGCCATCTTCGTACATTTCGTCTGGATACAGTTTAATGCTCTCAACAATAATAAAGACTGTTGCGGTTGGACACAAAAATGGATTCAGCCCAAGTGTCCCTTTGCCTCGAGTGAAAACTAGACGAATATACCCGTCTTTTTGCTGGTTAATTTTAACAGTTTCACGTACAGCTTCTTCAATTGCGTCAATCGAATATCCTGGTTGTAAACGTATCGCTGCAGCTGATTCAAACATACGCACAAGATGGGAGCGAAGTTTTAGAATCCTTCCGTTATAAATACGAATCCCCTCAAAACAACCGTCCCCATAAAGCAGTCCGTGATCAAACACACTCACTTTTGCTTTTGAGGACTCTACAAACTTGCCATCTAGCCAAATTTTCGACATCTGCGTATTGTAGCACCCTTGAAACCATCGAATCTACGAGTGTTCCTTTCTATCGATATGAACGCCCCATAATTTCAACTGCATCGATAGAGTAGATTGTCCAATCCCCGTGGTCATCTGGCATTATCAGGAGCCGCCACCTTGATGGGACAGTCCCAATTCCGGAAACTCTACTCAATAATGACAATTCAACGAGAACATCATTTGTTCTCTCAACGGGCTGGAAGCGGAGAATGGTGTTGTAACTTAAGGTGTGTTTTTGGTGAAGTTTGTGAACACTTGCTATAACCCCTTCAATTCCAGTTTCAGAGATTCCCTTCCATTGATCAACCAAAATAACGTCTCTGTGCAACATGCTTGGAACTGAGGTCGTATTGCCTTCTTCCACTGCTCTTACAAATGAATAAACCACTCTCTTTGCGTGCTCGGTGGGTGTATCAACAACAATGCCAAGCACACAAGATACAACTGCAACAAGGAATACAATCCCCCCAACTTTTGTACGCAGTAATTTACCATCACGTAAGCCAGTCCAAACCAACGCAAACGAAATTGCTGTAATCATGAACGATGAAAGCCACGGATGTTCCAGAATGAATCTCATACGCAAGAATTATCCTAATTCTTTGTCACTCCATTATCAAAGTGTTCAGAGGATTGCTTTTCGATCATTGATAACATACGATCCAATCGAGATAGTTCTGATAACACCCTCCTTGAACGTTTTTCAGATGATGGCTCTGCGAGAAGTTCATATCGAAGTTCTGAATCATCGAAAATAGAACAACCAATTAGTTCGAAAAGAGCTGAATTTGATAATTCTGAGCCAACTACCCACTCCATAATTAATTCGTGATTTTCAAGCCGCGTTAAGTTTGGGCGATGAAGCATATGCAACAACTCTACTCGAAAGATTTCATCAAGTTCATCCTCATCTTTTTCAAGAACTTTTAACCTTGCTGTTCTGTACAACAAATCGTTCTGTGGTTCAGTTTCTTCAAGAATGGTTGCTCGGCAAAGCCCGTATACCATAATGTTGTACCCATTGTTTGCCTTTTCGTGCTGTACGATTTGTCCCAAACAAACAACATTTCTAATCGGAGTAATCGCAACTTCTCGTTTCGTCTCTGTTAAATCTGAATATGTTGCGATTGCAATTTGACCGCTACCATCAAGTGCGTGATCTGTTAATTGGCAATATCGTGGTTCAAAAATAGATAGAGGCATAATTGCGTGGGGCAACAGCATCGTTTCTGGCAATGGAAAAATTGGAAACGTTTGCTTAAAATTAACAGCAACAGATTCAGTCATATCAATAAAGATGATACGCCACAATTAAGTATTTAAACTTAAAACTTGCCTTTTTTCTTGTGATTATTCAGATAGAAATTACAGGAAATTTAATCGCAAATAAAAAATACTCACGATTTGTTGAGGGATCTGCCACGAATACCAACCATAACTCGTTGCAAACTCTTGCCAGGGCAAGCAGTCGCTGCCCATTCCTGATGGGTTCGCACTCTTGAAACAGGAACTTTAAACGAGTTCATAAGTGTTCTAAGCGCTGAGTTGATGGCTGCAGTTTGTGCACGGTTTACTGTTTGGCGTTCGTAATTACCAAGTACAACAACACCAATGTTCCCCTCATTCTTAGCCTTGACATGCGCACCCTGCCATTTCAAGGGGCGAGCTTGCCAAAGTCTTCCAGCTGGGTCTATTGCAAAATGGTATCCAATGTCACCCCACCGCCCACCATCTCGGCGGAGGTGTGATTTTCGGATTGTTTCAAGCCGTGATGCGGCTGAAGATTTTGCAGTTGATGTGAATGCTGACATTCCATCGTGATGAACTGTGATGTACCGCGTTGGTAACATACGTTTCATGTTGGTTGGAATAGGGTGACCTTTTGCCCAAGTGGAACGAGATATTGCTCCAAATGATATATTTGATTCTGGCAATATTGCATCTTTTGTTTGTATCAACAAATTGGAGTCTGTTGAAGAAGACCATATCGGACTCGGAAGTGCAGATGTCATTTTTTTTGTGCCACACCCCGCTAACGTCAACGCACTCGCTACTAAAAAAGCACGTCTTGCAAGTGTGCATTGAGCGCTATCAATATTGAGAAAATCGTGGTTTTTAGAAAACATAATAGACGTGGACAAGAGTGTATCGTCGACCTAGAGCTCGTGGCTCCAAAAACAGAAAATGATATGTTCTATCTTCGACTTTATGAGGGCATTATCCGTGCTAAAAAGGTATAATATCCATTCGTGGATAAGGATCCAAATGTTCTGGTTTTCCACAAAATACAAGCATTTTTCCGCTTTATCCGCACTAATTAGAAACAACACTTTATGGCATCCACTGACACATATACATCTGAGCATATTCAAGTTCTGGAAGGACTTGAAGCAATTAGAAAAAGGCCAGGAATGTATGTTGGTGGAACCGGTTTAAACGCCCTTCATCACCTTGTCTACGAATGCGTTGATAACGCTATTGATGAAGTCATGGCTGACTTTGCAACCACAATTACTGTTCGAATTGGCGTTGATGGTTCGTGCACAGTCGTCGATGACGGCCGGGGTATGCCCATCGACAACATGAAGAGCGACAACCCACAAATTGATGGCCGCCCTGCAGTTGAAGTCATAATGACTCAATTGCATGCTGGTGGCAAGTTTGATGACAACGCCTATAAGGTTTCTGGCGGTCTTCATGGTGTTGGAGTGAAATGTGTTAATGCACTTTCTCAATGGACCAATGTTGAGGTTATTAAAGAAACAGAAACGTGGATGATTGGTTTTTCTCGTGGTGATATTAAGACACCTCTCCACAAGATCGAAGATTACAAGGGGGATGAACGTTCGACAGGTACACGAATTTCTTTTTTGCCAGACTCAGAAATTTTTTCAGACACCGAATTTCGGTACGAGTCGCTTGAACACCGACTTCGCGAACTTGCTTTTCTTAATCCTGGCGTTTCTATCCGTCTGATTGACGAACGAGTTGATGAAGAAGGAAAGATTCGGGAAGATACGTTTTTTAGTAAAGACGGATTGGCCGATTATGTTTCGTACATCAATCGAGGTAAAAACGAATATAGCTCACCCATTAGTTTATCTTTGTTGGATGATGGGACTGGAATCTCTTGTGATATCGCAATGCAATATACCGATGCAACAAGCGAGGTCCTTCTAGCATTTGGCAATAATATTGTGAATCCAGATGGCGGTACGCATGTCTCTGGTTTTAAAACGTCACTTACTCGTACAATTAATGCGTACGCTAAGCGAAACAACCTAATCAAGGGTCTAACTCCAACAGGGGACGATTTGCGAGAGGGTTTAACAACAATCATTTCTGTAAAACTTACAGACCCACAATTCAATAACCAAACAAAAGAAAAGTTGCTGAACCCAGAAGTTGAAGGTATTATTTCTTCGCTTGTTTCAAAATTACTTGGAGCATGGTTGGAAGAACACCCAGGCGAATCGAAGAAAATTTGCTTAAAAGCTATTCTTGCTGCGCAAGCTAGAGAAGCTGCACGAAAAGCTCGCGATCTTATCAAGAGAAAGGGTGCGCTTGAATCTGGCGGAATGCCTCAAAAACTTGCAGACTGTGTGACGAACGATGTTGACCGCTCAGAACTATACATCGTGGAGGGTGATTCAGCGGGTGGCTCAGCAAAGGGCGGTCGAGATCATGACACGCAAGCCATTCTTCCACTCAAGGGTAAAATACTAAACGTCGAAAAAGCGCGGATTGATAAGGTGCTCGGTTTTGAAGAAATACGAATCCTAATTCAAGCGCTTCAGTGTGGCATTGGAGAAGATTTTGATATTTCAAAATTAAGATATGGCCGTATCGTTATTATGACCGACGCCGATGTTGATGGTTCACACATTCGCACATTGCTGTTGACGTTCTTCTTCAGGCAAATGAGCGAACTTGTTCGACAAGGAAAAATATACATTGCGCAACCTCCGCTCTACCAAGTCACTAGAAACAAGAAAAGTTTTTATGTAAACAGCGAAAACGAGATGACGTCATTGCTAATGGAAATGGTCATCAACTCCGCCGCCTTGGTTATACGCGATGACAAAAATGTTGAGTGCCAAAGAATATCTGGCAGTGAACTTTCAAAGGTTTCGAAGTATCTTTCAAGACTTTCCGACCTTATTAACATCTCAGAACGACGTGGCACTCCATTTTCAAGGTTACTCCAGATGCGAGAAGATGACCCAGAAAACAAGGGTCGGCTCCCACTCTTCCGAGTCGTTTGGCCAAGCAACGAAGTTGTGAGTTGGAGCGAAGAGGATGCGAGAAAAATCATTAGTGAAAATGATTTACTTCTTGATGACATTAATGTAGAAGTTGAAAACGGTAACGCTTCGCGTATTGCTGCACTGCGGGAGCTTCATGAAAACAGGGAAATTGATGTACTTATCGAGCAACTACTAGAATTTAGTATTGACATTAATGATTACTTCCTCGTTCAAGAAGAAACCGTAAGTGGCGAAAAACTCACTACAAAATATGCTTGGATTGTTGACTCTGGAACTGATAAGGAAGAATGCATTGACGTTCCAAACATCCCAGACATCCTTGAGTCGCTTCGACAAATTGGACGAAGAGGAATTGAAATCAAGCGGTTCAAAGGCCTAGGTGAAATGAACCCAGAAGAACTTTGGGATACGACTATGGACCCAGACAAGAGAACTCTCTTACGAGTTACGTGGGATGCTGCCTCAGATGCGGACCAATTGTTTACAACTTTGATGGGTGAGGAAGTAGAGTGCCGCCGAAAATACATCGAAGATCACGCACTTGAAGTTAAGAACCTCGATATTTAACAGTCTGGTTTCTAAACACATTTTCAAATCAAGCGTTTTCTATTTCTGAAAAAGCGGCATCGCGTAAACGACACGCATCGCATTTTCCACATGAACGCCCTGCGTTATCTGGGTCATAGCAACTTTGTGTCATAGAATAATCAACACCAAGTTGCGTTCCTTGCATGATGATTTCTACTTTTGACATGTGCAACAAAGGTGCGTGAATTGTAAAACGATCGCCTTCCACGCCTGCTTTTGTTGCAAGGTTCGCCAACTGTTCAAATGCCTGTACAAACTCACTTCGGCAGTCAGGATATCCCGAGTAGTCCACCGCATTCACTCCTATAAAAATATCTCTAGCACCAATCGCTTCTGCGAAGCCAAGCGCGTGGCTTAGGAAAATTGTGTTTCTTGCCGGAACATAGGTAATCGGAATGCCTTCAACAACACCGTCTTTTGGAACATCTATCTCATCGGTCAATGCTGAGCCACCCCAGAGTGACAAATCTATTGTTGAAATCAAGTGCTCTGCAACACCATGATGCTGAGCAATGCGTTTTGCAGCATCAATTTCAGAACAATGTCGTTGACCGTAGCCAAAGGTTAACGCGTGACATTCATACCCCTGATTCATTGCCATTGCAAGAACCGTTGTTGAATCTAACCCCCCAGAAAGTAGAACCACTGCGGACTTACCCTTCTTCATCGTGCAACACATCATTTTCACGAGGATTTGGTAATCGTTCCTTCAATTTTTCGAGCAACTCCTTTGTCTCATCATCCACTTCTTTCGGAGCAACAATATGGATGACTGCAAAGAAGTCTCCCTTCTTGCCACTTTTTGCTTCACACCCTTTATCACGAACTCGCAAGCGAGAGCCACTTGAAACACCCGAAGGAATTGACATGTCTACAGTGCCACCTAGCGGTAACGGCAAAGTCACTTGTGTTCCCAACGCTGCTTCTGCAATATTCAAGTCAAGATCCATATCTACATTAAGACCGTTACGTTGATAGATTGGATGCCCGCCAACAGAAATTGTCACAATCATATCTCCCGATGGACCACCCATCATCCCTGGGGCGCCTTTACCTTTGAGCCGTAGTTTATTGCCACTTTCAATTCCTGCTGGTATTTGAAGTTTGACTGTTGCATCACCGATACGAATCTCTTCGGTCCCACCTTTCAACGCTGTCATAAACGTAACAGTAATTGAGTGTGTTTGATCTTGTCCCTTAGTCGCTTGCTGTTGCCCACCGCCAAATGGCGATCCACTCGCACCACCACCAAATGCTGAACCGAAAATGTCAGAAAAATCAACTGTTTGCCCATACCCTGCTCCACCACGAGCCCCCTGTGCCCATTGAGGATTGCCGCGAAAACCTCCGCTACCAGCTGGACCTGATGCTCCAAACTGGTCGTACATTCTCCTTTTTTCCGCATCAGAAAGAGTGTCGTACGCTTCTTGAACCTCGGCAAACTTTGTTGCTGCATCATCCGCTTTATTCACGTCAGGGTGGTATTTCCGTGCAAGCTTTCGATATGCCTTACGGATTTCATCTGCCGTAGATGATCGGTCAACGCCAAGAAGTTTGTAGTAATCATTCGATTCAGTCATAATTCGTCAAGTAAAGTGGGCAGTATACCCTCGTCCAGTTACGGGTATCCTGTACGAAATTGCTATGTCAAAAAATCGCACATCTAACCCAGAAACAATGTCTATTGGAGACCACCTTGAGGAACTTCGAAAGCGAATAATCTGGTGCATTATCCCACCGCTTCCGCTTGCTATCTTCTTTTTTTTAGTTGCAGACTCAATCGTTAGGTGGTTTTTGGTCCCGCTGTATACGGTTCTTGAAAACCATGGACTACCGACACAGGTACAAGTTCTAAGTCCACCTGAATTCCTCATCGCTGAAATGAAAATTGCTTTTGGGGCAGCTGTCCTCACTGCTGGTCCTTGGATTTTGTACCAACTCTGGAGATTCGTCTCACCAGGTCTTCACCGTCACGAACGCAGATTTGTTTTTTTCCTCATTCCATTTAGTACGTTACTTGGCATTCTTGGTTTAATTTTAATGTACTTTGTTATGTTGCCAGTTATTCTTGATTTCATGGTAACACTCGCTGGCAGTGTTGAGATGAATACAACTACCATTTCCGTTGGCGAAAGTATGTCAGATGTTGTGTATCCGGTTCTAAGTGCTAACCCAGAAACGGCAAGTGTTGGCGATGCGTGGATAAAAATGCCAGAAGGCATTCTGACTGTTGCTGTTGAATCACCAGAGATAGATACTCTCGACACCCTCACTATCCCGATGAGCCAAGGTTCTCTCATCTCACAACAATTTCAATTAAGTAGTTACCTAGGTTTTGTAATTTTGCTTATGTTTGCAATAGCAGTTGCGTTCCAACTTCCAATGGTCATGCTACTGCTTGGTTGGCTAGGAGTTGCAAAACCGCAATGGCTCCGAAAAAACAGAAGATACGCGTTAATTGTTCTCTCGCTCATCTCTGCATTAATTACGCCACAAGATGTCATCTCGATGCTCATGATGCTCGTTCCTCTTTATCTGTTGTATGAGCTTGGAATTCAACTCATCGTTTGGGTTCCAATGAGCCGCGTTGCTGGTGATATTGAAGATGAATGACGAAGCAATGATGCAACATGCGATTTCTCTTGCAAAACAAGCTGCTTTGCTCGAGGAGGTTCCAATTGGAGCAGCTGTATTTCATGAAGGCATGGTTGTAGGCGAGGGCTTTAATACTAAAGAAACCAATTGCAACCCTACTGCTCATGCTGAAATAAATGCGATTGTTGACGCTTCGCAACATTTGGGAAGATGGAGGATGCATGGGTGCACAATTGTTGTCACCCTTGAACCATGCCCAATGTGCGCAGGAGCAATTATGAACGCTAGGTTCGACCGAGTTGTGTTTGGAGCGAGTGATCAAAAAGCTGGAGCATGCAGAACGCTGTATAAAATTACTGATGATCCAAGACTTAACCATCGTTGTGAAGTAATAGGTGGTGTGCTTGAAAATAACTGCATAGAATTACTCCAAAAATTTTTCAGGCTTCGCCGCTAAGAAGTTTTTCAACAAGAACTGTTGCATAACTTCCTGCGGGTAATTCAAAAACCACCTCTACAAAGTCTCCATTTGAATCTGTTCCAATTGACGCAACAGGGTTTCCAACTTGAACTCTTAAAGGTCTCCTCGCACCCTTCGCATATTTTTTCATCTTCGTAAGGTGCTCCTCGTCGACTCCAAATGAAGCCAGTGTTGATTGTTCCATTTGTAGAACCTTACCTGAGGGCAAGCGCATCTTCGAACCCCATAATGGACCTGATGGAGAAACCCCAAACGAAGTAGTACGGATCTTGATTTCGTTACTATCTGACTCCTCTTGAGACACTTCAAATGTTCTGCCTCCCCCATCGTGGTTCCAAACAAGGTCGCCTTCGATTATCGAGTCCCATGTTTTATTTTGCTGCCTTTGGCGAAGAACTTCGTTAAACACTGCAGATTGAAATGAGTTAACCCACAAAGTACGCATGTGCTTATTAATAGTTTTGCATGCTTGTTGTTTTGTTTTCCCTTGAGTAAGTGCCTGCAGAACATTTCTCTCCGCTGGCTGACCAAATGGCCAAGCGTCGAGTGATTTTTTGTACTCACCCTTTTCAGCAAACATGTTGTGTCTATCATTGCCTTGGAGCAATGTAAGAACCAAGGAATCCCAATCTTCAAGAAGTATGGCATGCCCGAGAGTATGATTATTTCCATAATTTCCGAACCTCTGAGGCCCGAATGCATTTGGCAACCCTGTTTTCTTTAAATTATCAAGCCGCTTTTCAATTGTTTCAAATAATCTAAGGTCAATTTCTCGAAGACGAATTGCAAAACTGTTTCCCTTAAGATGCCCAAGCCGGAGTTTGTTTGTGTGCCATGAAAACGACAAAATATCTATCGATCCAATTGATTCTGGAACTATGGTTTGTTTTCCTGGAAGATATATGGAGAGTGTTTGCGTTGTAACTGCCTGTAAATCTTTTCTACCTGCTGATCCAACATCTCTAGGTGAAACTCCAAACTCTTTTGCAACATTACGAATGAGTTCTTCATGAGACATTTTTGTCTTGCGAACGGATAAATAAAGGTGCTCGCCTTCACCGCATGGTTCATACAACGGAATTTCATTAACAATGAAATCGCCTGCAGTTGATTTCAGAACACCGTGTATAAACTCTTCTTGTTTATTCCCAACCAAAATCTTCGGGTGATTCGAACGAATCAATATCCTTCTCGACTTCATCTAGAACACTCTCGTCAACATAAATTGGAACCTGCATTGCAACACCTATTGCAATTGCATCTGATGGTCTACTGTCAACAACGTGCTCTACATCGCCCTGTTTGATAAATAATTTTGCATAAAATGTGCCGTCAGTTAAATCATCTATCAAAATTTTCTGCAGTGAACCACCGAGATTTTTTATCACATCAGTGAGAAGTTCATGTGTCTGTGGTCTTGGTGGCTCTATTCCTTTAAGGCGACGATCAATCGCAAACGCTTCTGGCTTTCCAACGACAATAGGAAATGTCCTCTCGCCTCCAACTTCGCAAAGCTCGATAAATTGGGCATCCGTTATTTCTCGGATGAGTATTCGTGAAAGTTCCATTCGGATAGCCATAGCAATACTTCTCTAGTTCGTATCATACGACCCTTTAGCTATCGATTTGAAGTATCATTCATGCTATTATCCGGATAAACGAATAAAGGCTTTCCCAATGACCAATAAAACACACACATTTACCTCCGAATCCGTGTCTATGGGCCATCCAGACAAGGTTTCTGATCAAATTTCAGACGCAATACTTGATGAAATGTTGAAGGTGGACCCCAATAGCAGGGTAGCTGTTGAGACTCTTGTCACGACTGGTCTCGTTGTTGTTGCGGGTGAGGTTACATGCGATGGCTATGTAGATATTCCAAAAGTTGTTCGGCAAACTATTAAACGAATTGGATATACAGATGCGACCCTTGGTTTCGACGCCGAGAGTTGTGCTGTCATGGTTACTCTCGACCGTCAATCACCTGACATTGGCCAAGGTGTTGATACCGATGCAGGTCTCCATAAGGAACAAGGTGCGGGCGATCAGGGTTTGATGTTCGGGTACGCATGTCGCGATACTGAGTCGCTCATGCCGTTACCTATTGATATTTCTCACCGACTTGTTGCTCGACATGCTGAAGTTCGACAAGATGGAATCATTCCTGAATTACGACCAGATGCGAAGAGCCAAGTCACTGTTGATTATGATGGCACAGAACCAAAGCGAGTCACCACTGTTGTGCTTTCTACGCAACACGGCCCAACATGGTCTGAGAACCAAGAGGGTTTATCAGATGCAATCATTGAACACATTATTAAACCAGTGCTCGGAAAATGGTGGAATGAAGATATCACAGTTCATGTTAATCCAACGGGTAAATTTGAAATAGGTGGTCCAAAAGGTGATTGCGGTTTGACCGGTCGAAAAATTATCGTAGATACATATGGTGGCCGTGGTCGACATGGCGGTGGAGCTTTTAGTGGCAAGGACCCAAGCAAGGTTGATCGATCTGCAGCATACATGGCGCGTTACATTGCAAAAAACATCGTCGCTGCTGATCTTGCAGATTGTTGTGAAATTCAACTCAGTTATGCCATCGGAGTTGCACAACCAGTCTCGGTGTTCGTTGATTGCCAAGGCACAGCAAAAGTAGATGAAAGTGTTTTGTCTAATCTTGTAAGAGAAAACTTTGATCTTACGCCAAGTGGAATCATTACTTCACTTGGACTTCTTTCACCAATCTATTCTCACACCGCCTACCATGGTCATTTTGGGCGAACGCCAGATGAGAATTGCACCGGTTCGTTCTCATGGGAACGAACTGATAAAGCTACAGCTCTTCGCAATGCATGCGATTGCACTGCAGCAACAAACTAATGGAACCCGATCCACGCGGTGTTGTCACACAACGAATCGCGGCTCAATTCAAACGGTTTCCGAGTATAGATCCAACCCCTCTGCTCGTTGATGGGCTGAGTAGCCGAGATGCTGGTCTTGCAAGAGCAATTGACCACGCTATTCACCGTCGTTGGTATTCACTATCAACTGTAATTGCACATGCGAGCAGTCGAAATCTTCATAAACTTGATGCGCCTGTTGGTGCTGTCCTCCTTGTAGCAACTGCACAACTTCTTCTACTTGACCGCATTCCAGATCATGCAGTAATTCACGACGCAGTTGAGTGGATTAAATCAAGTGGGCAACGCCCGCGTGCATCAGGTTTTGTCAACGCTGTTCTTAGAAAAATTACTCGTTTCCGTGGTGAACAAATTTCAAATGGATCTGCTGGCAATCCAAATCATTTTTTGCGTGGCGATGGAAATTCGTGGCAGTTCACTGAACCTGTGTTTGATAATGACATCGCAACCCAACTTGGCTTCTCAACCAAGTCTTGGTCACGATTGGTCGAAGAATTTGGCAATGAATACGCACTTTACATTGCATTAAATAGTCTTGTTGAACCGCCAATTATTGTGACATGTCCCAACGAACAATCTCTGCCTGAAACGATACTTCCTCACTCCATTGATGGATTCGGTGTAGTTCCTCATGAACTGAGTCTAAATGAGCTTTTCGATACAAACAAACACCTTCGTGTACAAGATCCCACCTCCGCAAAATCACTCTCTCTTGCATCATCACTAAAACCACAACGAATTCTTGATTTATGTGCGGGACGTGGAACAAAAACAAAACAACTTCGTTCCATGTTTCCAGATGCAATGATTGGCGCTACAGAGCCCAACGAAGTTCGAAGAGCTTCGCTTCTTGAAATTGCAGAAGATTTTTCCATCGAAGTATTCACCCCCGAAACTTCTGGTCCAACTGAACCCTTCGATCTAATACTTGTAGATGTCCCTTGTTCCAATAGTGGTGTTTTTGCTCGAAGGCCTGAAGCCAAATATCGATACAACAAAAAACATATCGACTCGGTTGTTGCACTCCAACAATCCATTTTAAGTGAGGCGATTGAAGTCCTTCAGTCTCGTGGCCATCTGTTGTACGCGACATGTAGTATCGATGACGCCGAGAATGAGGAACAAGCAAATTGGCTTTCGACCAAGCGTAACCTCTACGGATGTGACCAAATTCGAACACTTCCATCTGGTGAACCTGGCTCAGAGCCAACATCTTGGCATGATGGGGGATATGCCACCCTACTTCAGGCAACATAGTTCTTGGCAACTGACAGTTGTATTGTTACAATCTCCCTCTTACCTATCCCGAATCATCGTGGAAATAAGAACACCAAAATGAACCTTATTGACTTACTACAAGAAAACACAATGCGAGCGCCTCTTGTATCTACAGACCGCCACTCTGCAATTAGTGAGCTCGTGGATGTTCTCGCTGACGCTGATTGTATTTCGAACGCACAAACTATTAAAGAACTTGTTTGGGAGAGAGAGTTGCAACGTACAACCGGCATCGGTGAGGGGCTTGCTATACCTCACGGTCGTTGTGACAAACTCGAGAACATGGTAATGGCAATGGGTCGACCTACATCGCCAATTGATTTTGCAAGTCCAGATAAACGACCCGTCGAATTAATTATTCTACTCGTCTCCCCCACCAATAATACTTCTGATCACATCCAAGCACTTGGAAGAATTAGTCGGCTTATGGTTGACCGTTCATTTAGAGAAGCGGCGTACTCCACTGATAGTGCCGCTGCTTTGTTTAGTCTCTTTCAAGAAGCTCTACAAACTTCATCTGTCTAGGTCCTTACCTTGAGCTCGTTCAGCCTGAATCTCTCTTACAGTTTGAATTGCTTTGCGTGATTCTTCATTTTTACCTTCACGTTCTAGAGCGCGAGCGTAAAGAAACCACCACGATGGGTTGTTATTATCTTCTTCCAAAACTCCGCGCATAATTTTCGATGCTTCACTTGGCGAACCATGATCCATTTCTAAAAGTGCAAGTTGTACTTTCAGTCGAGTTGCACGAGGGTTTTTCTCCACCGCTACTCTAGAAAGGTCTAGTGCACGAGTATACATACCACTTCTCTTTATCCACCCAACATAATCTTCCCAAAGAGTGTCCCAGTCCGGGTTGGCTTCTAATTTGTCGGAATAAAATGTATTAATTGGGGTGAATTGATAGTGGCTCTGTAAGTTTTGAGCAAGCAACATTGCAGAGTATTCGTCTCCCGTTCTCTTGTGAATTCTTCTAAAAAGACGCTCTGCCTCTTTAAATTGTAATTCGGATTCTAAATATACCGCTACTGCCTTATCTACATTTGGATTACTCGCAAAAGCAAACCCACCATCCTTAAATGGACTTGCTAACTTGTAATACCGCATTGCGGAAGCAATGTCATTGTTGCGAAGTGCATTCTCACCAATTAATTTGAATGACTGAATTACTGCACTGTGGGCAGTAAGTGCAAAAAGTATTACTGCAATCAAAATAAACAGAACGCCAGCTGGTTTAATTTTTCCATGAAATTTTAAGCGCCACGAGTGGAAACTAACGTTTGATTCTTGCAGCACTTTAATTGCTTTCCATACCAACCACGTCACAACAAGAGAAATTCCAACAGCCATTAACATTGGTATAAATTCGTACAACCTGCGAAATGCGAAGAACCCTAGTAAAAACAATCCGCTAACAAAAAACTCCTCCCAAAGTGCTAAATTATATTTCCGCTTTTGGGTTCGCTTGCCAAGTGCAACCGTGCCAAAACCTATATGTAACGCATCGTTTGGACATACATCAACGCAGTCCATAATTTTCATGCAACCACTATCAATGACCATCTTATAAAGTTTCACTTCTTCATGAACTCGGACGTTTGACGTACATGCTGCAGTGCAACTTCCGCACTGTTTGCAATTATCATTCACCCTGACATGCATTGGAGACACCGCATCAAGTGGCTTAAAAAGCCCTCCATACGGGCATCCATATGTGCAAAAACCCTTGGCACCTAAAACATAGACCGTCGCAAAACCACATACAAGCAAAAATGGAACAGCAATGATTGGTGAAGCGAAAGAACCCCAATAATCTTCTGTCAAAAGTTGGTTCGACATTTCGGGCCACGGGATTTTTACTATCAGAAAACGGTACAGCAGTGGCCAAATGTACATATAAAACGCCAACGCAAACGGAAAGAACATAAGGAATCTTGATCGAAACGGTTTTGGGCGTATGTGTATTTTTCGCAAAAGCAAATAACACCAATCCTGAAGCAAGACAACATGACACCCCCACCCGCAAAACCATCTTCCAAAAATTAATGTTGAAAGTAGTGCTAGAGCAAAGAAAATAGCTCCAGTATTTACTATCCCTTCAGCGACGAACAGAATACCTTCAGAAGGTTCTATTGGTGATAATGTTTTTCCGCCGAACCATCCATATTTCTTCCCAATGAACCACAGAGCAACGTGCATAATGATGAGTATCTGTACAAAAATCAAAACCGTCCAACGCATTTTGGAGTGTTTGCGTTTTGGTAGAACAGTAAGTGCGATGTCTCTAGTCGAATTTTCTGCCGTCACAGATGTACTGTAGCAATTAATTAACCAGCGAGAAGGTCTAGCGGTAAGCGGTTCTCTATTACTTCACGAATCTTGAGTAGTGCTCTAATTTGAATTTGTCGTACTCTCTCTTTGGAAATTCCCAGAACATTGCCAACTTTTTCAAGTGTGAGCATGGGTGGGTTTTGCCCTGCAAATAAACCGAACCTATACCGAAGGACGTCTTGTTCAACAGGGGATAACTGTGCTTCTTTGCTACGTACTACATCGCGAATTTCAATAATATATTCTGGTGTAATAAAACCATCCGTACCCTTTCTTTCAATTGGCTCGCGGTCGGGGTCGAATTCAAAGGGTACGTTGTCTCGGTGTTTTAGTTGTTTACGTCCAAACCGATTGAATGCTGTAGTCAATGCTCGACAAGCATAAGTTGAGAATTTATACCCAAGTTCACAATTAAATCGATCTACTGCTCGAAGAAGTGCCACATTTCCTTCAGCAACAAGATCTGCGTATTCGCCTGTTGCCCAAGTTCGTTTTGCCATTGCTAAGACTAATGCTAAATTGCGTTCAACAATATGGTCACGACAATCAATAGTAATGTCGTACCATCGAATCAATTCATCGAGATCCTTATCAATTGGTTTTTTTGCGCGACTAATTCGCTCTTGAAGTTGTTGGAGTTTCATCCTTGAGTAGTTGTACTGGCGAAACAGAACAGCTTCTTCATCGCGAGTGAGTAACGTTGCAACACTTCGCTTTGGTGGCGTTGCTCGATCTATCGCGGGGCTGTACCAAGAAACAGATAATCGTGGAACTGTTTCAGGAATTTCAAATACAAGTTCCTCTGCATTCTTCTTGGAAAAACACGGGGACTTCACGACAATTACTGGCTCTGACAACGCTTGATCAATCTTTTCGTGTTCAATCGTTGATCGACGTTTAGTGCGCGTACTTTTGCGACCGCGAGCGGTTTTTTTAAGTTGCCTACTTTGTTTTGGCATTAGCTGAAATGTAACCCCTTTGTAAAAAGACATGACCGCACGGTGAACGTACGACACCCCTACTACGCACCTCATTGGAAAGTGTGTATCGCTTTTTACTTTTTTTTCAAACTTTTTCTACATTTCTTAAACAAAAAGGGCGTTATCGGACGCAAAGACCTCTTTATTGGGCGTATTGGCTCATTCTGGCTCGTCGCCAGAAAGATCATATACCCACCCCTCATTCGCTCGATTCCAACTAATAATCTCGCCATCGTTGAAAAAGAGACCCAATTCTTTTGCAGCAGCTTCTGGGCTATCGGAGCCATGAATCAAGTTAAAACTATTGGAAACACCAAAATCGCCTCTAATAGTACCTGCAGCAGCTTGTGAACCAAAGGTTGCACCCATAAGGGAACGACAAACCGAGATGGCACCTACGCCCTCAAGCGCCAAAACAAGCACTGGTGAACTCGTCATAAAGTTCACTAGACTGGCATAAAACGGTCGTTCTTTATGGTCAGAATAATGCAATGCGGCCAATTCGGGTGTTATTTGCATAAACTTTGATCCAACAACCTTGAGCCCCTTGTCTTCAAATCGAGTGATAATTTTGCCCATCAGGCCACGTTGTACAGCGTCTGGTTTCAAGATGATGAGTGTTTGTTCCATGCCCATTTTTGGTAATCCTTTTCGTTATCAAAACTAGTGGTAAGAGTGACAAGGATACCAAAAATGGCGTTTTTTCGCCCCCCTCTGGACAGAGTTTGGGTATTCTGCAGCGAAGCGAGTACGGATGCTCGCATACTCGCGTGATATCACGCCACGGAAGGTCATCACTTTTACACGCACCTATGCCAAAAACAAAAATAAAAACACCCAAAAAGAAAAAAACTCGATCTAACGCCACGGCAGAGACCATGGCAACCGGTCAACGAGACATCTCGGTCAGCGAATTCTTTGCAAAAAATCGTCACCTTCTTGGATTTGATAATCCTCGCAAGGCGATGTTGACTGCGATTAAGGAAGCTGTGGATAACTCCCTTGATGCATGTGAAGAAGGTGGGATCCTTCCAGACATTTACGTTCGCGTGTTACAGATTAGCGAATCTAGGTTCAAGTTAACAATCCGCGACAATGGGCCAGGGATTGTAAAAGCACAAATTGAAAATATTTTTGGAAAGCTTTTGTATGGTTCAAAATTTCACCGCTTGAAAATGTCACGAGGTCAACAAGGCATTGGTATCTCAGCAGCGGGCATGTATGGTTTGATGACAACTGGTAAACCGGTTGTCATTATTTCCAAAACAGGAAAAAGAAAACCTTCTCACGAAGTCGTCCTTAAAATGGACACTTCAAAAAACCGACCGACCGTTATCAGCGATGAAGAACATCCAGAAGACGATACTCTGTTTGCAGATGGGCACGGAACACAAGTTTCAATTGAACTAGAAGGCAAATATCAGAAGGGCAGACAGTCTATCGATGAGTATCTTGAGCAGACTGCAATTGCAAACCCTCATGCGACCGTCACATATGTCACGCCAACTAACGAAACGATTGTATTTCCTAGAGCTATCCAAGAACTACCAGAAGAACCAAAAGAAATAAAACCGCACCCTAAAGGCATTGAACTTGGAACTCTCATTCAAATGCTTGAGCGAACAGAACAGCGTCAACTTGGCGGGTTTTTAACAAAAGATTTCTGCAGGGTTGGCGCTACCAAGGCAAGAGAAATAACCAAGGGCGCGGGAATGACCGGTCAAACTTGGATAAAAACAGTCGGACATGCAGAAGCTGAAAATTTATACGAATCAATTCAGAAAACACGAATCATCGCGCCTAGTACTGATTGCCTTGTCCCAATTGGTTCAAAAGCACTTCTTGCAGGTCTACTAAAGGAAGTTAAGGCGGAGTTTTTTGCTGCATCAACTCGACCACCTAGTGTGTATAGGGGAAACCCTTTTCAAATTGAAGTTGCAATAGGATATGGTGGTGGTCTCAGCCGAGATGACAGTGCAAAAGTACTACGTTTTGCAAATCGTGTTCCTCTTCTGTATTCTCAATCGAGTTGCTGTTCATTCAAAGCAGTTGCTGAAACGTCGTGGAAAAATTATGGTCTCACCCAGCCACGTAACTCCATTCCTTCGGGACCACTTGTTGTCATGGTTCACATGGTAAGTGTGTGGGTTCCTTTCACAAGTGAGTCTAAAGAAGCCATCGCTGATTACGATGAAATTCGAAAAGAAATGAAACTTGCATTGCAAGAGTGTGGCAGGAAACTTGGCACGTATCTTCGACGCAGAAAACGAATGGCCAGAGAATCCGAACGTCGCAGTGTGTTTGAACGATACATTGGTGAAATTTCTCGGTGTTGCAATTCACTTGTGGGGGCTGATACCGACAAGCTCTACAAAGCACTCTTGAAACAAGCCAAGCGCCGCACCGATGAAGCCGATGCACAACTCGATGACGAGGGGCAACTTGTCGACGATAACGGACGCCTCGGCAATGATGATGACGTCATTATTGTTGATGAAATGCGGGATATTCCCGAACAAGAGGATTCTCTATTCGGCAACTCAGATAAGAAGAAGTCCAAAAAGAAAACGAAGAAAAAAGTTAAGAAAAAAACAACAAAAAAGCGGGGTAAAAAATAATGGCGAAGAAAAAAACCAATAAAAAAGTAACAAAGAAAACCACAAAAAAGAAAGCTACTCGGAAAGTTGGTTCTGCTGTCGACAAAAAACGTGATGACTTAACCAAAAAGAAAATTGAATCTCTGGCTACTTCGATTGTCACACGATCGCTTTCCCAGAAAGAACCCACGTTTGAAATTCCAACACGTTCAATTTCAAACATGAAGTACAACAAAAAGAAGCGCATCCTTGAAATGGGGCCGAACACACAGACGCGAAGTTTGTTCAATCTAGGGCAATCTAGAAAGTTTATGCAATCGCTTCTCCTTGCTAAAGGGTGTCGCGACTTGATTGATGCTGAGAAAACGCTAAGTTTGCGGGGGATGTATTACATGGGGCTGCACACCATTCCCGGAACAAAGGAAAAAACCTTTAATGATCAAGGTGAGTCCGATGGCATTTTGGAAGATTTAGAGGTTTCCCTCGATGGACTGCGTGAAGAATTGCATGTTTTTGCGAAGAAGCGAGGCACAATGGTTGGGAACATTACCGTTGTTGATAATGGTGATGAAATCAATTGTCGCCAAATGGGAAGTGGCGGTTACGCCATTCCAAGTATCTGCGAACCAAACGTAATGCAATTTAAAAAATGTGAAGCTGACTTTATCTTACATGTCGAGAAAGATACTGTCTGGAGTCGGTTCAACGAAGATCGTTTTTGGGAAAAACATAACTGTATTTTGACTGAAGGTTCTGGACAACCACCTCGTGGTGTCAGAAGGATGCTGCATCGTATGCACAAGGAGCTCAAACTCCCTGTCTACTGTTTGCTCGACTGTGACCCTTGGGGACATTACATTTATTCTGTTATTAAACAGGGGTCGATAAATCTTGCTTTTGAATCTGAACGAATGGCAATTCCCGACGCAAAGTTTTTGGGCATTCGTTCAAAAGATTACGATCGTCTTGATTTATCAGACGATGTCAAAATTGAATTGAATGACCGAGATATTACGCGAGCAAAACAGATTGCAGCATATCCTTGGTTTGAAGGCAAACGTGAGTGGCAACGTGAAATTAAAACGATGCTGAATAATGGTTTTAAAATGGAAGTTGAATCCTTGATTACTAAGGATATTTCATACGTTACCGAAGAATACGTCCCTGCACGTCTCAAAGAAGGTGATTTTTTAGATTAGCCGTTTATCATTGTTTTAAATGATTTTTGGAGTACACTAACCCTTGAGCCATAGTGAATTGACCATGTGTGTCAACCACCGCGAAAAAAAGGAGCAGTCCAAGAATGACACCAGAAGAACATACAAGCAATAATGATAGTTCGTTGGGATTTCCCGAAAGCCCTACTCGTGTACTTGTTGTTGATGATGAACTGCTTGTTGCACAGGGAATTATGACTTCATTAAAGGCACTCGGGTATGAGGTAATTGGTCCATGTAAGAATGGGGTAGAAGCCATTGAAACATGTCGTAACGATAAGCCAGACATCGTCATTATGGACATCCAAATGCCTGTAATGGACGGAATGCAAGCCGCTCAAATAATTTTTCCGGAACTTGATATCCCAGTCATCATGCTCACCGCATATTCAGATGAAACATACTTAAGCAAATGTTCTGAGGCGGGTGTTTTTGGATTCTTAATCAAACCATCAAATAGTGAACAGTTAAGTGCGGGAATTACGATCGCCTGGAACCGTTTCCTTGATGTTGTAGAGCAACGAAGTCAAATTATTAATCTAAAACAACGTCTTGATGATCGCCGATTAATTGAACAAGCGAAGTGGATAATTGTTAAACGTAAAAATATTTCCGAACCGGATGCCATGAAATTGTTGCAGAAGCAATCAAGAAGTTCGCGCAAGTCTATCGCTAAAGTTGCTCGCGCTGTCATCGATAGTGATGGATTACTTTAGGTTACCGAAATCACACTAAGAGACTTCGGTACACAAGTGATGTTCATCTCAGTAGCATCGCCAGCAGGATCACCATCAATTTGCCAAGGCGATGGTTCAATTGTTTGTACTGAAATAGTTTTCCCTCGAGAATAAATTGCATCAGGATGATGCAAGTGCATGCCACGCTTCATCAAGCGAATCCATTTCCATAAACTGTAGCGACCTTTCAATGGAAGAAAGACAACATCTAGTTTTCCGTCGGTGACGCTGGCATCTCTCGCTGGGTTGAGTCCCCTTGCATACGCTTTACTATTTGCGACAACAGTCCATCCAGTTTTATTTGTAACGAGTTCTTCACCGTCAACTTCGATTGAAATTGTCGGTGGGTTCCAGCTGAAGAGTTGACGAAGAATTGGCGCGATGTATGACAGATGCGTGATTGAAGTTCCACGATGATTAGCAAGATCCATAACTACTCCTGCATCAAAGCCGACTGAGGTCATCAATATCATGAACTCTCCGTTTGCAGTTGCGGTGTCGATTGTTTGATCTTTTGCATTCTCAATTGCAGCAACGATCGCATCCGGAGTTGACGACATACCCATTGACTTTGCAAAAAGATTTTCTGTTCCACATGCTGCGTGATACACCGCAATATCTGTTCCGACAAGAATGCTTGCAACTTGCCTGAGCGTACCATCACCACCAACAACGACCACTGCATCTGGATTACATTGCATCTTTGGTTTCAACCAAAGCTCTGGGGGCGAAGGTTGTGTTTGTACAAGTTCAACATCACAAGGAATGCGTAGTAATAGTTCCGCAATTGCACCCGCATTCTTGTACGATTTTCCGCGTCCCGAAATTGGATTGTATATGACCATCACTCGCATTTCGAGTGTAATGGTACCCTCACAATAAAATCGCTGCCTTGTTATCACAGATTCTCAAAATCAATGTTTATTGGATAAAAAGTGCTTTTGAGTGATAATATAGTTGCATCAAGTTTTTATCTACCGAGTTAGGCGTACCATATTGTTTGTAGAGTAAACTGTTTGTGAAAAGGTGCAAGTTATGCAAAGTCAAACTAATCTATTTTTTGCTCTGGTTACCGTTTTTTCAGGCACTGTTCTTGCTTATTCACAACAACCTCCAAACGCTTCTATTGCACCTTCGCAACAGGACTTGAACGGCGATGCTTTACTTGATGACATAGTAGCCGATCCATATTGGAATGAGAATCGAGGAAAAGTTACGATTAGTTCATCAATGCACCCTGATAGCACTATTGAGTTAACAGGAGTATCTCCTGGGGATTACCCTGAACTTTTTACACCTTTCGGAGTTTCATATATCTCATGCCGTGATGTGGGACCATTCCAACATGAGGTAAGTGTACCTAGGTCCATAGTTTATCTTGGATGTTACAATTGCGCTGATTCTTCAGAAGAAATCTGTAGAATACTGGCTCACGAACTGTTACACGCAGTACAACAATGCAAACTTGGCTGGCTCACAAAACCCTGTAAAGAAGCGCTGAAACTCTCAAATACATTTCATGCTAACCCAAAAAATGCCTTCTGTTTGGAGTTTGATGTGAACTCACAACTTTCCCAAATAGATTGCGCAAGCATGAGTGGAGAAAGTGATTGCCATACTGTTTGTACTTCGTTAAGCAATAACCATGGGGACTGGCTCGACTTTGATGACTGTGAAACTTTTTGCGAATTTTGCGGGGATTGCTGCCAAGGGCATCTTTGGCAACCCTCAGAAGGAAATTGCCCCGAAGACCACTGCCATTCAACCTCCCCAACTACAGATGTAGAGCCACCGGAATAACTGGTATGTTTTTCTTCTTCAAAAAATGTAACTTCCTGTGTACACCCTGCATGATTACTATTGTCTTTTTGGGATGCAAAAAAACTACGCCCCCAATTTGCGGTAGTGTTATCAAAAGTCATATTGATTACACTTGGTATGCGGATATTAACTACTTACGATACTCCGCAATACCAAAAAATAGTAAACCCATCGCAATTCGACGACAATATAGCAAAGATTTTGTGTTAAATGAATACTCGCATTGGGAGCTTGAATTTGAGAATGGGCTACGTTCTGAAGTACTCACTTCTTGGGGTGAATCTAAACTTGCGAAAATTCAACACGAACGTATATACGAAACTTGGATCGTGCTCCAAGAAAAACTTTGGGAACTCCCCTATCCAAAAATCAAAGCTCCATTGGGACCACTGCGATATCGTCTGTTTTTTCGCAACTTATATACATATCATTGGGGTGTCTTATGCACGCCATCAGATTCGATTGATAAACCAATTCAACATGAATAACGCAACACGGCATATCTTTTGTTTGGTTATTGTAGGAATATTTTTTGTCCAACTGAATTGTTGTACAACAATTGATCAAAACACAGTCGCGCCCACTAATTTGGATAACTATCCTGTAGATACTAGATTAAAACCGTACAAAATATCTTACTACCCCGGTGAGTTAAACATACGTTGGAACATTAAATTTGAAGATAATTCTTCCCGTCGTCTTCCCGCTGGACTAGGCGATGCTTTCTTAGCCGAACAACGTTTAAATTTAGCCCAAGCTGATTCTTTAAGACAAATCGAAGGAGCTTTTGGTGGACCACTACCTGAGGGAGTAGAAACCCCAAATCACCCTGAACACAATAAATGGAGAAGAGCACTTGGAGGTTTCATTGAATAGTATTATTCATAGATTTAAAATAGATGAAGCACAAAACCAAAGTAATAAACATAGACTCGAAACTGCTGAGTATTGTAATCGTGTTTACCATATTTATGGGATGCGCTCAAAAAACGGATACACACATGGTCATCCATGTCTCTCGTATTCTTGCAGATGGCGGGCAATCATATTTCGAAGTTCAATATGATGATGGCGCTGTTGACTTGGTTGAAATGCAAAGTGGTAACGCCCTGCGTTTTGCAAGAGAGCGCGATTATCACCGATCCATGAACCCCGAACTTTGGGATCAAGCATGGGAAGAAACACGTGGTCAACAAAACTCGTGGCAATCATTCAAAGATCGCTATGTTGATCTCGGTGGAACAATGTTATTCGATTAAGAAAGTGGTACCCTCACAATAAAATCGCTGCCTTGACCGACAGAGGAATTTACTGTGATATGACCTCCGTGTTCTTGGGCAATCCGCATAGTTGTGGGCAACCCTAAACCTGTACCGCCTCGTTTCGATGACACGTAGGGATGGAAAATTTCATCGAACCGTTCCTTTTCAATGCCCTTGCCAGTATCGATGATATGGATTAGCGCTTCGTCACCAGTGGCTTCAAGGCGAATCATCAATTCACGTTGTTCGCTTCCTTCCATTGCATGCGTAGCGTTGATGAGCAAGTTCAGAATCGCTTGCTTAAGCAAAGACGCATCGACATTAGCAATGACTGGGTGTTCTGGGAGTTGTATTCGCATCACAATGTCTTCACTGTCACACTGTGGTTGATAAAAATCATCAAGTTCACGAAGCACTTCACATAAATCAGTTTCTTCCTTGTGCAACTTCATTCTTCCAGCAAATTGCAGAAAATCATCAAGAATCCCGCGAAGGCGTTCGACTTCCCTTGATAGAGCCCCTAATCGTTTTGTAATCTTTACTTTTTCTTTTTCGGGAGCGTCGAGTTGCTCGATATCCTCAACGAGGAGTTGAGCATTTAAGCCAACTGTCGAGAGTGGATTTTTAATCTCATGGGCTAACCCTGAAGTCATGTTCCCAATCTCTGCCATACGTTCGGACGTTTGCGCGCGACGTCTTGCCTCATCGGTTCGTTTGGCATCCCGCTTATGTGCCCACACGATAAATGGCAAAACAGACACCGCTCCAAGAGCGATGCCTGTTAATAGCCATGGTAAGGAAAACATTATTTAGCTTTCCACGGTCTCTGCTTCTTTTTCAACGTCCTTTTCTGCATCTTTCAGAAGCGCTTTGACAGAGAGTTTAATTCGACCTGTGTCATCGACGTTAATGACTTTAACCTTAATCTTGTCGCCAACCTTACAGATGTTTTCAACTTTATCTACAAAGCCGTCTGCAAGTTCAGAAATATGACACATGCCATCTGTTCCGGGAGCGATTTCGATGAATGCACCAAAGTCACGGGTGGATACTACTTTGCCTTCGAAGACACTTCCGACTTTAATTTCGGCAGCGATTGCTTCGACTGCTGCTTTTGCTGATTCAGCAGAAGACATATCAACCGAACTTATGAAAACGATACCGTCGTCATTGATGTCAATGTTCGCACCTGTATCTTCAGTAATTTGACGTATTGTTTTTCCGCCGGGACCAATCAACTTGCCAATTTTCTCTGGGTCAATAGGAACTGTCAACATTCGTGGAGCCCACTCTGACATTTCTTCGCGTGGACCAGGCAATACGCCTTCCATCTGATCGATAATGTCGAAGCGTCCTTTACGTGCCATTTCAAAAATTGTTTCAAGTTCGTCGAACCAAAGCCCGCGAGCTTTCAAGTCAAGTTGAACACCAGTGATACCGGTTTTTGTACCGCACACTTTGAAGTCCATGTCGCCGAAGAAATCTTCTTCGCCGATGATGTCCATCACTCGAACAATTTTGCCTTCGTCATTACTAAACCGGCCGACACTGATACCTGCACAAGTATTTTGAATTGGAACGCCTGCATCCATAAGAGCAAGGCAGCCACCACACACACTCGCCAT
>JACNLO010000027.1 GCA_014381555.1 Planctomycetota bacterium
CCTTGGAAAATTTGAACTCGTTCTTTTTCACCTTCAACGATGGTGTAGTGCACGTTGATTGTGTCTCCGACGCTAAAGTCAGGGAAGAAATCATCTGCTCGTAGTTGTTCAGCGGTTACTGATTCGACTTTTTGTTGTTGGCCCATGGGTAGGGTTCCTTTCTTACTTTTCCGTTAATTAGCACTTGGCTAATTTCGGGGTGTGACTTGAGTCATGCTCAGGGGTCAATTTCCTCATTATCAAGCATGTCTGGTCGACGCGATTTGGTACGCGAAACCATTTGCTCTTCTCGCCACTTGTCGACCGCACTATGGTCGCCACTCAGTAGCACTTCAGGCACTTCCTTTTCATTCCATACACGGGGACGTGTGTAATGCGGGCAGTCGAGGAGGCGTTTGCCTTCGCTGCCACGCTTGGAAAAGGAGTCTTGGTCTGCAGAATCAGCATGTCCAAGAACGCCTGGGAGAAGCCTTACGACTGCATCAACAAGAAGCAGGGCAGGGATTTCTCCACCGCTGAGCACGTAATCTCCGGTGCTCAGTTCGAGGGGGTCGAGCGTTTCGATTACTCGCTCGTCGATCCCTTCGTAGTGACCGGCGATGAGAAGCAAGTTCTTTTCGGCGGCCAGTTGTTCGACCCGTTCTTGTTTCAAGACTTCGCCTTGTGGCGTGAAGTGAATTCGAACTGTCGAACTGTTTAATTGTCGCTCAACCTCTTGCACTGCGTCGTGCAATGGCTGGCACATCATCACCATTCCAGGTCCACCGCCGTATGGGCGATGATCCACCTTTCGGTGTTTATTGTCGGCCCAATTGCGAATGTCGTGGACGTGTATCTCGACGTGTCGACTATCCTGTGCTCGTTTGACGATACTTGTTGCAAGTGTTGCTTCAAGCATCTCTGGGAAGAGTGTTAGGATGTCAATTCGCATAGGTGGACCTATGTAATCAGCTGAGCTTCTTACCGGGGGTTGGATCGATTTCTGCTCGCTTGAGCAAAGTCTTGACTGTTCGCGATGGTTGTGCACCTACGCTAAGCCAATAATCGATTCGGTCTGGTTTCAAACTGAGTTGTTTATCTTCTGCTGCAAGTGGATCAAACCAGCCAAGTTCTTCAATTACTCGGCCGTCGCGCGGAGCGCGTTTATCCATTGCGTTGAGTCGGTAAAACGGACGATGTCTTCGTCCGAGACGTTTGAGGCGTAGTACCACCATGGGGCAGTATCTCCTTACTTTGGCTTCGTTCGCCAAACCAAAAATGGTTGAACTGTGGACCGTAGAACCTCCATTGGACCATCCAATTTCAGTCGTGCGAACCACTTCACGAAGCGATTACTCGAGCCACACATTATAGCATTAAACACCCAGCGGGTCGTTTCTTTAAGAAACGACCCGCTTGGTAGTTTTTGCAATATTGATTATGGACATGTACCCCATGCAGCAATCAATAGAAGTAAATCTTCAACATTGACGGTGTAATCGCCGTTGATATCTCCAATACAACCAGGCGGGCAGACCGCATCGCTACATACCTCATCTTCACCATGCCATTGACCACCGAAGAATGTGCAGTCATCACCACCGCTCTGAACACATATGTTATTCGTACAACACGCGCCACAAATTGCATTTCCACCACCGTCATTCCATGATCCAAGAATATTTTCGGGATCGTTATCACAGACAGTACTATCAATAAGAGTAATCTGGTTACCGGATTGAATTTCAAAACCACCTCCATAACCAGCACTATTGTTCGTGATTGTGCAACGAATAAATGTCGCATGTGATCCACTATTACCAATCGTTACCCCTCCGCCATGACCCGCATTATTGTTAGTAATGACACAGTCCTTCAACGTCGGTGATGCACCTTTTCCCATTAACGAACCTGCGCCGCCTCCGGCAGTGTAACAATTCTGAATTGTAAATCCTTCAACGACTACGCCTGGTGTAGGTCCGTTAAAAGTTATACCTCGTCTACTCGCGTTCTCCCCATCGATAAATGTAACGTCCGAGCCCTCGCTTGAGTGGAGCCAAATAGTTTTTCCATTGTTCAACAGCACAACTTCACCTGTTGTAGACGTGTACGTCCCCGGCATAACTAGAATCTCATCTCCATCAACTGCAACATTTATAGCGGATTGAATATCGCTGTAATCTGCAGTACCATCATCATCTACTGTGTATGTTGTAGCGAACGTTTGAGTGCAACATATAACACTTATGGTAGTAACACATAATTTAAACATCTTTACTTTTCTCCTTATCTTTTTTCTCCAAAAACCGCAGCCCACGATGGAATACGCCTATTTCTACATGCGGATAATTACATAGGGAGTGCAATGAAAACGGGCATTAATGAGATTTCCAATGGGCAATAATTTGATCTTTTGTAAGCGCCTTTTGATAGATTGCAACATCATCAATGACTCCCCGATGCATGTAAGAAGCGTTTTTGTTGCCATGGCGACCAATGAACAAATTTCCGTCATTCGTCCCGAATAAACCTCCTGGAATCACTTCAAAAGTAACTAATTGGCCATCTAGCCAAAGTTGTTGTAGATCTATATCAGGAGAAATTACCCAAACTAGATAGTGCCAATCGTCAAATGCAGCATCTACGAACGCATCGAGCACTGGAACACCATTATGCCCCGCAGCCCGTATGTAAATCAATTCGCCCGCTCTACCCATAGAAATCCTGTAAAAACCAGCATCCAAATCACGACCTTTAGCTAATGCGTACGTAGTGCCTAGGTTATCCACTTCATCAAGTTTAAACCATAACTCGATTGTCATAGGTCCACTTAAATGAAGAGAAGAGTGCGTTGGTATTTCAATTCCGCCGGCGCGAAAAAGCATTCCCCCTTCAAATCCAAGGGAAACATCATCTGAAACAATTCCATCGAGCCGCGTACCAGCGCTACCAAGATTATGCACTACCTCAGTACGTTCGTCAAGCGTCCAGTATCCAACGGGATTGTCTTCCAAAACTAAGTTGGAATAAGAGCTTAGTGTGTCTGAAAAATATTGAATTGCAAATAATGCGGTAAGAAAAATTGCGAGTAGTGAAACTAAAAGCACTTTATGGCTTTTGTGTTTAGGGATAGTCCCATCACGATGTGATTGAAGTAAGAATCCTAATTCGGTACCATCTTGTGGTCTTTTTGAAGGATCTTTGGAGAGACCTCGTAATAGTAGATTTTCTAACTCTACGGGTATGTTGGGTGAAAAAGAGCGCGGAGGGATTGGTTTCAACTGCGTGACGACATGCTTTGCTGCACGATATTCCGTTGGTACTGGGAAGGGGTTAAAACCGCAAAGGAGGCGATATAGCACAGCGCATACTGCATAAACATCAGTCTGCGTTGTTGACTTGGCGTTTTCATCGAATTGTTCTGGCGCCATAAACGCAAGAGTTCCACCAAGCCTTTTTTTGTTTTTAGTATCAACTATTTTTCCTAAGCCCAAATCAGTTATATGCACATGCCCACTTGAATCAATAAGTATGTTGTTTGGAGATATATCGCCATGTATCAAACCAGCATGGTGAATTGCAGAAACTCCTTCGCAGACTTCGATAATGATGTCAAGTCGCTCTTCAAGTGTTCTAGCGTGTGTGGCTACGCCATCAATGATATTTTCAGCCAATGGGACGAGTTCCATTGCAAACCACGGAGAGGGTTTATTCCCTTCTTCAAAAATTGTTACAACATTTGCGTGCTCAATTTTTCGTAGTAGGGATGGTTCATTGTTTTGTTTGTCTATAAATTTAATTGCAACTGCATTTGGTCCACTCCAAGGCTCTTCTGCTATGCCTTCATATACTTTTCCCATTCCTCCTTCGCCCAACAAACGCACGATGCGGAATCGACCAACAAGAGTACCGATTGGTGGTTCAAAAACTACCTCTGGAAATTTTGCAACAAACCCTAACAATACACTTACTTCTTTGTGAAGGTCAGAATCTCCCTGGCAATTTGTTTCCAACCAAATGTCACGAAATTGTGCTGGGCAGTCCAAAGCACCTACAAATATATTTTTGACAAGTAGCTTTCTATTTATATCTATAGTTTCTAAAGACATAGCAGGCATTTACTATCACATGCGTTAAAAAAACAGTATTGTGCAACAAATGGCACAAGCATGTGATGTAACTTCTTTACTCCATCGAATAACCACCGGAGACGACGAAGCCCTGAGTTCATTATGGGAGCAGTTGCAGGGTGAGTTACGTGAAATTGCATCGAGGATTCTAGACCGAGAAGGCGATGCGGTAACTGTTCAACCAACACAACTGATAAATGAATCTTTTATACGTCTTCATGGACAGGAATCTTCTAGAAAGTGGGAGCATCGTGGTCATTTTTTTGGAAGCGTGACACGTGCTATGGGACAGACATTGATTGACAGAGCTCGGAAGAGAAGTGCAGTGAAGCGTGGCGGTGGCAAAAGACCAATTTCAATTGAATCAATACACGAGCCTGCATACATCGATGCTTCTGTTGAGACAGAATCGATTGTTGAGGCAATGCTTAAACTCGATAGGGAATCACCACGAGTATCTGATGTTGTCTGGCTTAAAATTGTTGGGAATATGTCCTTGGATCAAATAGCATCTGCTTTAGATATATCTAGACGTACCGTTGCAAGTGATTGGCAATATGCTCTTGTCTGGTTAAAACAAGAACTTACAAAAATTACGTAGCCTACGGTCAATAAATACTCCAAAACCGTTAGTTAACCAGTGAATAGATAAAAAGGGCGTATTTTGCGGAACAATACTGAGCCCACACAAAAACGACGCTGAACATATTTGTCATGATGAGGAGGAAAAAGAGAAGCAACCCAGCCATTTGGGCCTGTGGGTGCCTGTACCAATTACCGACGGTTTGAAAGAGATTCCCCAGAATGTTTGAACCATCAAGAGGTGGGACGGGCAACATGTTAAGGGTAAACAAAATGAGGTTCAAGAAGCCGCCGGTTAACAAGAAGGTCTCAACGTGGGTTTGCTCAGCCAGCGGATCGATGACAAAACCAAGCACCGTAAGCACAACGAACGCAATCAAAAGATTCATCGCCGGCCCTGCAAACGAAACTAAAATTCGTCCCCATTTTACATGGCGTAATCGATATGGATTAACTGGCATCATTCCCCACGCAATCCCAATAATCAAAAATGCGATGATTGAAGTAACGCCCATGTGCACAACAGGATTCATAGTCATGTGCCCAGTTATGCGTGGAGTGTCATCACCTTCCCAAAGCGCTGCCCATCCATGTGCGAGTTCATGGAGGGTAATAGAAAGAAGCACCCAAAAAATCCAAGAAATGAGTTCAACACCTCGGTCCGCGTTCCATAAATCGTGTACCCACCATGTCATGTATTTAATCCTCCAAAGCTTGGATAATTTGGTCCGTGGTTGGCAATCCATCTTCCCAATTACGGCAGCTTACGTTTCCATTCGTACACGCTGCTATACCAAACAAGTCTTTTCCATTGATTAAAATGGTTGGAGCTCCCCAACCAAGACGTGGGTCACCTTTTTGAAGAGTCATCAAATCCACATCGACAATTCCTAGTGACGAATCTGCTTCCACTAATCGTTTGCGCAATTCAGGTGTATTGGGACATCCCTCAAATCCGAGGAATTCGACGTGTTTTGAAGATGTACAAGAAGTTGCCATGAGCATTAGGAGCGGTATGGTAATACGAAGTGATTGCAGTAGCATCATATATAGCGTACGCTGTTCAACCAATGACCGCTGAAAATGACATCCGAACTGATGAAGAGCTCTTAACCGCTCATATCGACGGAGATTCTGACGCTTTTCCAGAATTAATGGATCGATATAAAAATGATTTGCTTCATTTTTTGATTCGGTTTGTGGGCTCTACAGCGGCCGCAGAGGACGTTTTTCAGGATGCTTTTCTCCAAGTTCACATTTCAGCCGAGACTTTTGACCCGTCAAGGCGATTTAAACCGTGGCTTTTTACAATTGCAGCGAACAAAGGTAGGGACTGGCATCGTAAACACTCTAAGCGAACAGTGATGTCACTGTCGCAGGAAGTTGGTGGCGAAGGCGAGGGTGCTCGTTTCGTCGACCTTATGGAAAGTGATCAGGAACCGCCAGATGCAAAATTACTTGACAGTGAACAGATTGACAGCATTCGAAATGCTGTGGACCAACTGCCAGACCATTTGCGGGAGATTCTCTTGTTGAGTTATTTCCAACAAATGAGTTATCTGCAAATTGCAGATTCACTTCAAATACCACTAGGTACAGTCAAGAGCAGGTTGCACTCTGCTGTTGCAGCATTTAGCCAAGCATGGCAAACAG
>JACNLO010000026.1 GCA_014381555.1 Planctomycetota bacterium
ATAACGCTTTCAAGGTTAAGCATGTGGCGAATTGAGTTGAACTCAATACTTATGCCACTTGCACCAAGCATGTCGCGAGCATCACGAGCAATATCGATCGCTGCGCGAACATTATTCCACTTGCCCATTGAAACCTGCGAATGATGCAACGTTCCATTGTCTTTCATTCGCCCTAATTGCAATGCGAGTAATTGTGAAGTTGAAATGCGACGGCTCATATTTGCCAAACGAAGTTGAATCGCCTGTGTTGTTGCAAGAGGCCGACCAAACAATTCACGGACTTTAGAATACTCTAAGACCTCAGTATGACATGCAATTGCGGAACCTATCACGCCCCAAGCAATTCCGTATCGGGCGTTTGTTAGACAACTTAGTGGACCGCGTAGCCCCTTCACCTTTGGAAGTATCGATGAATCGGGAACGCGGACATCATCGAAAAACAATTCAGAAGTTACTGAAGCACGAAGTGAATATTTTTTATGAATGTCTCTTGCTGTATAGCCGGGAGTATCTTTTTCAATAAGGAAACCACGAACTCCATCTTCCGTGTCAGCCCAAACAACTGCAACATCTGCAATCGTACCGTTGGTTATCCACATCTTTGATCCGTTGATAACCCAGTCGTCACCATCCTTGACTGCTTTTGTTCTCATGGTTCCAGGGTCAGAGCCACCATCTGGTTCGGTTAAACCAAAACAACCGATTGCTTCACCTGCTGCTAACTTTGGAAGCCAGTATTCTTTTTGCTCTTCGCTTCCATACGCATGAATTGGAAACATCACCAAACTGCCTTGCACAGAAACAAAACTTCGAACGCCAGCGTCGGCTCTTTCTAGTTCTTGACAAATAAGTCCGTAACAAACATTGTTTAAGCCAGCACAACCGTAACCCTCTAAATTTGGACCAAACAAACCCATCTCAGCAATTTCAGGAACAAGTTCCATTGGAAAAGTGTGCGAGTCAAACGAATCCGCCATTAAAGGAAGGACACGGTCATCAACAAATCGTGCAACTGCTTCTTGGATTGCAAGCTCGTCTTCGGTGAGTAGCGAGCCGACATTGAGAAAATCGGTTGCTGTTGGTTCGTAGGTTGCTGTTTGAGTAGTCATTTGTAATAAACCTTGATTAGAAAGGAATGTCAATTCGGGGGTTGGCAATCTGCCCTTTGAACGTTATAGATTTCGAGAAAACGATCGGCGGTTGCCATACACCGTTTCATTGTTTCACAATAATCATCCCCGCTTGCGGCTTCTTCGTATGCTTTTGTAAGTGAGTCCAAAGCTTCGCCATGAACAACTTGATCAGCCATACCAAAAAGTATAGGGTTTTCCTTACCAATATGCCCGCGCATTAAATCAATGTACTGCCGTCCTTGGTCAATAAAATATTCCATTGCAGTGGCATCACCTGCAATATGCGCATCAAGTTTTTCTGACATCGATTGAGTAAGACGCCTTGCAACAGAATGTTCTTGGAGCATGACACCAATTGGACCACCATTGCGAGGAATACCTTGCTTCTCCAAAGTTGGGAAGAGTTGATCTTCTTCCTTACAGTGGTGGCACATATCTGCAAACCCACGGAAGAAATCCAAAAAAGAAAGCAAATCTTCATTAGAAATCTCACCCGACTCTGCTTGTGTAAGGGCTGGTTCAAAACAGTCAATCATTCCAAGAATGATTTCGTGCTCATCGCGTAAGCATTTTGTTGGTGTTATTTCTGAGGCAGACATTAATAATTCCTTACGCTGTACAGGTGGATTCTTTCAATTGTGCAATAAACTCTGTCATTTGCTCTGTCACTCGTTCTTCGTTGAAATAGCGAGCATCAACCATATCTGCTTCTATAACAATGTGCGGGATATTATTTTCTTCATAAAGAGGTAAACGACGTTTCACGTAACTGTTCCAAATACCACAACTGTGATTCCAATGGCAAACAATCCCCGTTGCGTTCCAATCACGCATCATGTCCATCGTCCAACCATAAATCCAGTCGAGTGAACGGTTCATGGTGTTCCAAGCGTACCGCCTACATAAACTATCCATTGCGTTATCTGCATCAAATTGGAACCACCAACTATGGGTATACGTACTTGCAACAAAGACAGCATTTTGTTCCGATGCGAGATTTTGTAACCAGTTCTTTCGAGGCCAAATTGGAATTGCATCCCACACAAGGCGAACCTGTTCGTTTGGAATTGCAGTTACTCCATCTGCAACGTTTTGTTTAATTTCTGCGAGTAGGTCCTCGTAGTACTTTGTGCAAATTGGCAATCCACGAGCAATCACGATTGGAGCCATTGCAGTAAACGCATCAAAGTCGCTCCAAGGTGCTGGTGATAACTTTGCCATCTTTAAGCACTCTTGCCAAAGAGAGTTTGCTTTGTCAGATTCTTCGGTGAATTCCTTAAGTTTTTCTTCGCTGAAGGTTGTGCCAAATCGTTTGCAGATTTCTTCGATGTGCCCTTCAAGTTGCGAGCGAAAATCTGCAATCTCCTCTTCAGTATGAATTTCACGCTTTGCAAGCCGAGGTGTTCTAAGTACATAATGTGGAACATCTAAATTGCGTTCGCCGCAAATAAGTTGCACTTGATCGCCCCACCTTTCAACAACGGTGCATTGGCTATTGCATGCATAAAACAAGTCAGCCGCTGGCAAACCACCAATTGGCGAATCTTCACCAAGCAAAACGCCGATGTCCGAGAGTGCGTAGCAGCAAAGTTTTGGGGAAGAGAGTTCTCTCTCGTTCACGCTTCGGTCGATTGCTTTGTGCGAATATGGATTATCAATATCTCGTGTTGGTGAGAGAGCACCAAGAATAGCAGCGTGATTTTCTGGGTAAACTGGCATAATGCCTGCTGCGAGCAACGCTTCAGCGGGAGCAAAAGCAGAGCAATGCGCTATTGGCATTCCGCATTCTCGTACCCAGTCGTAGAACCCAAAAATGTCAAATGTTGTTTTAAATTTCATAGTAATTATCCGTTTTTCTTTCGTGTGTAAATCATGACATATCCATTACAACCTGCAATAGCACAAGTTTTACATGCATCTCCAAAGTCGGCCTCAGTAAGTTCTTTTACAAATACTTCAAAACCAAGGGACTCATAAAGTTCGACTGCCTCTTTTGCTCGGTCTGGATCGGCAAGTTGCCTTCGTTCCCATCCATCGGAAAGCAGCGCAGGGTCAGGCTGCACTGAAATCGTTTCAAGCGAGGTTGGGTCGCCACAATTCGCTTGACCATTTTGACCATTGACTGTTAAGTTCACATCGTTCATCAAGCTGTCGCCGCTTGGCGTTCCTCTGCAAGTTTTGCAAGTCGAACATGTCCTAAAATTGCAGCGCCAAGTGCTGTTGTGTACATACACATTTCACCTTCTGGAACATTAACGACATGGTCCAACTGCTTTTCTACTTCACCTGGAACAGTGCTAAAACGCATAATCCCACCAATGAGTGTAAATTCTTTTTCGGCTTTGACCCGTTTCATAAGTTGAACGCAACGAACTACAAGCGATTCAATTGCACCCTGCATAATGTCAGATGGCGGAGTGCCAAGCGAAAGTTGATTAATAACTTCGGATTCAGCGAACACCGCGCATACGCCTGAAATTTCTGCAGGGTCTTTTGCAGTACTTAGCAGTGGACCAATTTCTTCGGTTGTGTAGCCCATGTATCTAGCTGTCTTTTCAAGGAAAGCGCCAGTACCCGCCGCGCATTTATCGTTCAAGCGGAAGTTTTTCACTCTTGCATTTTCTTCAAGGCGAATCGCTTTCATTGTTTGCCCACCAACATCAAGAATTGTTCTTGTTCCTGGAAACAAACGCGCAGCACCTCGCGCACTTGCGGTAAGGTCTGTTACAAAAATGTCTTTTACGGGGCAAAGGTGTCTGCCGATTCCTGTTGAAACAGTGTAATCAACATCTGATTCGTTTAAGCCAGCATTTTCAATACATGCTCTCCACGAATCCTCAGAAACAACATCAAGTTTAAAACCAGTATGCCTTGCATCTTTTGCAAGGATATTTCCGTTCTCGTCAAGAGCAATCGATTTTGTATAAGTTGAACCAACGTCAACACCAATTGTGATTGTCATTTTGCCACCTCTTCAGTTTTCTCGTGTGGTTGCCTTGAAGCCATGATGCGATCCATCGCAAAGAGAGCTGCACCAAGCGCACCCATAAAGTGTGAGTCATCGCTAATGTTAACTTTAGTACCAAGACGCTCTTCAAGTGCTTTTACCATCGCAACATTCTTTGTTACACCACCTGTAAACGTTATTTCTTCTTCAATGCCAACTCGGCGCATTAAGCCACCAGAACGAGTTGCGATAGAAGTATGAACACCCCACAAAATGTCTTCAACCTTTTTGCCCTTCCCTAGCCAAGATAATACTTCTGACTCCGCAAAGACGGTACAAGTTGTACTAATCTTTACCGGTTTGTTGAACGTAAGGGCTGTTGGACCAAGTTCATCAAGTGTCATTTCCAACGCTTCTGCTGCAGCTCCGAGAAAACGACCAGTACCTGCAGCGCACTTATCGTTCATACAAAAGTCTTCAATTTCACCATTTTCACTAATGCGAATTGCTTTTGTATCTTGCCCGCCCATGTCAACGACTGTTCGTGTCTTTGGGAACATGTGAACAGCTCCGCGACCGTGACAACTAATTTCAGTAATCTGTTCATTACCAAACGTTACTTTGTAACGGCCGTAGCCAGTGCCAATGACATATTCAACTTCTTCATTGCCAATATCGTTTTGTTTCAATGCAAGTTGAAAGACCTCTTCTGCTGCTGCAATTACATTTGACCCAGTGTCGATGAGGGCTACGCCTACGATTTCACGATCTTCATTGATGATTGTTGCTTTTGTCTGTGTTGACCCAACGTCAACGCCTGCTGCATAAGCCATGAATTAACCCTCCTTACCAGCGATTACCGCTTGGTCCTTTCTTGATTTTAGACCTTCAAAGAAGGCATCGATTCTATTTTTCATCTGCGCTTCAGAAATTACTCGCGCGTCCATCATGTCGGATTCGACAAACAAACTTGGTATGTCCTTTTTGCCAGAGAAATACCCACGACTGTCTGCCAAACCAGTCGAGACTGTTCTGCAACTCTTAATTGGGTGATACACGATTCCGTCGATATTGAAATCATCAACCATGTCAATCAACATCCTGTCTTGATGGAACATGCTGTCCATAGCATCTCGAACACTAATGAGTAGCCCCTGGGCCAAACTCTTAATAGGATCTTTTAAATCATATTCAAAGCCAAGGTTCGTTCCACCCGAAGCAAACCAAAGATACGTTGAATTGATAAACGAACCACCCCAATCGGTAAAGAGTTCGTTGAACTTTCTAAAGATTGGATAACAAGGAACACCAATAAAGGCAAGTCGCCATTCTTCCTCGGTCAATCCACCGATACCGTGCTCTGCCTTGTACTGCATTTCTTCTACAAGATCGTCGAAGTAATCGCCACCCTCTTTTGTTCCTCTAAATCCATTTGCAACACCGAGGAAAATTGTTCCATCAGTAAGTGCGTTGAAAGGTGCTGGCATCGATTTATTTGCTTCGATAACTTTCTTCCAACCAACACTCATACGGTTTGCATGACCAAGAATTTCTCGGAACTTGTCGATGTCAAACTTTTTGCCGGTTACTTTTTCACACGTCTTAATAAGTTCGTGAATTTGTTTTTCTACGTAACGGCGGTCGTTTTCAAAGTCGGGGTCGCCAGGCCACGTTTGAGTGTCTGCTTGGCGGGTTCCGGGCACATCGATAGTCACGACTGGGCAATCGTGCATGCGTTCCCAAATTTCAGCCCACTTGATGTAGGTGTTGCATGCGTTTGTTAAGACAGCAATGCTTGGCTTTGGAATGCGACCCATTGGATGCTCGCCACCGTTGATTTGCACTGCGACATCGGCCTTTACGTACCCACAGATGTCTGGCGAGTAGCCATAATCTTCGGCAGTACCGATATAATCACCTGCAACACGCCGAACTGCTGTTTGCAAAGAATTGATTTCTGGGAACACCACTGGAAGATCGAATGTTTTGAGAATTTCATTTAACGAACCCATTACAAAAACGTACGCTGATTGTTGCCCCGCCTCGGCGGTTTGAGAAAGTTCTGTGAACCAGTCTCTAAACAACGCTGCGCCATCTCGGTTTCCGCGTCCTACTAATTTGTCATTTGCTGTTGTCATAGTATTTAGTACCTCCTCACCTTAGGCAAACAAAATGTTTTCTAGGAATGTTTCAATTTGAAGTTCAAGTTGGTCAAAAGAGTTCATATTCTCTTCAAACTCACTTACAA
>JACNLO010000079.1:0-4361 GCA_014381555.1 Planctomycetota bacterium
TAAGTGTAATAGTCACCTGACTTGGCTGAAACTCTGGGAACAATGATTCAAACTCATCATTTGGTAAGACCTTGATTTTGTCCATCACACCATGGAGCGAAACATCGTCAATTCGTGATTGCTCAAACTGAAGCGGAGTCACCATGCCATCAACTAAACCAACAGCAAGCGAATACGGCAAACTGTGATCTGCGGTTTCTTTGCTTGTTGGACGGTACTTTGCAGGATCACCAAGAATATCAGCAGCCCGCGCGATCACTTCGACTTTAATTTCAGAAACATCATCTGGATTAAGGTCATGTTCCTTAACAATTTTCATCATCGCTGAAAGCGGAGCATGGCTTAACGCTTCAATTGGAAAACTTTTCATGCCGCAATCAATAATTTTGTAATGACACCCACCGCATTTTGGAAGATTGTCGGTAAGCATGTTCAAATTAAACTTACCTCCAAACTTTTCAAAGCAGTGAACCAAACCCTCTTTGCCATCGATGACATGTTCGGGACCAGAATAACCACGTTTTGCAAGCATTGCTGCTTCAACACCCATGCGAGTTGCATTTGGGTCAACCGTATTTTTCATGTTTGTAAGTTTGCCAGCAGTCACCGCACCCAAACACATGCGAGGGGATGCGCTTATCCCAATTGCTTGTTGAATTTCATCGGCTGACAATCCAAGGACTGCTCCTGCTGCAATTGGCGAAGCAATACAAGTTATGGTCGCGTGGTGCCAACCGTACTCTCGAACACCAGGATCGCCAAACTCAGCGAGCCGCATTTCCATTTCATAAGCAATAACAGTACCAAGAATCAAATCCTTGCCAGTTAGACCGTTCATCTCGCAAATTGAAAGAGGCGCAGGAATAATATCACTTGGATGTGCGGGATCGGCCTTCCAATAAATGTCGTTGTAATCCATTGCACGAATGCAAAGAGCATTCAAAAAAGCAGCTGTTACTGGATCTGTTTTAAAGCCAGAACCAAAGACCGTGCAGGTGCCAGCCCCGCCCATGTCTTTAAAGTGGTCAAGCGTGATTTCAACATCATGTTGTTTTGAGCCACCAAGAGCACAACCAAGGGAGTCATAAAGAAACAACTTTGCCGCTTCAATCGATTCGGGGCTTAGTTTCTCGTATGTAAGATTCGCTGCCCAGTTTGCAAGGTCGTAACTAATGAAATCTTTGTTTGATTTACTCGTATCGTGTGACATTTTGTATCTTTCTCTTATGCAGTTGCGAGTGCTTTAACTTTACGTGCGACTTCTTCAGCGACTTCAAGGGTGGAATTTCCGTTACCGCGACCTTTCACATCGTAAGTACCAACCTTGCCTTCTGCGATTACATCTGCAACTGCTGATTCAAGATTCGCCGCATGTTCATCTTCGCCTAGCCAATCAAACATAAGTTTAACCGTGAGCAACATTGCAATTGGGTTTACTACATGTTTGCCTGCGTACTTAGGCGCAGAACCATGCGTTGGTTCAAAGACAGCGTACTCATCGCCGATGTTTGCAGCAGAAGCAAAACCAAGGCCGCCTACAAGCCCAGCCGCTAAGTCAGAAGAAATATCACCAAACATATTTTCAGCAACAAGCACATCGTAATCCTGTGGATTTTTCACAAGCCACATCATAATTGCGTCAATGTTTGCTTCCCATGCTTCGATGCCTTCGTAGTTCTTTGCAACATCGCGGAAAATTCGAGTCATCAAACCGCCAGTTTCTCGTAGCACATTTGGTTTTTCTAATAGCGTAACTGAGTTTCGTCCATGTGTTTTAGCGTAATCAAATGCTTGCGTACAAATACTCGTGCAACCACCTTTTGACATGATTCGTGTTGAAAGAGCAACATTTTCTAATCCAACTTCTTTCCACTTTTTCATCTTTGGGTTTTCGCAAAGTGCGTCATAAACGCTTTCTGGTAGTGGAAAAAATTCAACACCGCCGTACATGCCTTCGGTATTTTCACGAAAGACAACAAGGTCAATATCATCTCGATAGTTCAACGGGTTTCCGGGGTAAGCTTTGCAAGGGCGAAGGTTTGTATGCAAATTAAAGAGTTGCCGTAACTTTACGATTGGGCTGAAGTAGACAAGCCCTTTATCTTTAAGTTCGGGTGCAAGTTCTTCGTGCGCTTCATCGCGGGGCTTGCTTGTGATTGCACCAAAGAGTGCGCAGTCCGTCTCTTTTAAGATGTCGATGGTTCTTTGTGGTAACGGGTCACCTTCAGTGCACCAAAACTCCCAACCAATGTCAGCTAGAATATACTGGGCATCAAACTCCATCGCGTCGAGGACGATTTTTGCAGCGTCCATAACATCGTTTCCTACGCCATCTCCTGGCATCCATGCAATTTTGTACTTAGACATAGTGTTTATCACTCCTTTTAGAATTGGGATTATAGGCAATTTACAGCCCATATATGGAGTTTGAACGTATTCTTACTCTTCAAAAAGTACAATAAAGTGCATTTTTGTCTTGCTAACTAATCGTATAACACCTACTTTACAAATACTGAAATTGAAAATGCTCAAGAGAAGGAGAGAGTAAATGTCCAATAAGTCCTACGAAAACACCCACTATTCATGTGGTCTATTTTCATCTTCTAAAGTTGCAGGACTTGCAGCTCAATGCAAGAAAACAATCACATCTGCTTTCATGACGAGTGTTTTGCTCGCGGCAACAAGTGTCACATCTGCTTCTGGCAATTCTTTGTTGCCACTTGAGTGCGGTGAAGTTATTACAACGCATTTTTCTGGTCTTGATCCAAGCGATCTACCAGACCCCGATGGCGCTGTCCTCACACTCGTAGACAGCCGTATTCCTCCTGTTGGCTCTACAACATGGCCAACAGCGGGACAACTCTGGAGTCCCCCTCTCTTTAATAACTTAGGTGCTGGCCCAGACGAATGGACCGCCAAAAACCTCGGCACAATTTTCGGGCTCGATTATGCAACTGGCACCGACCCAGACATTTTTGTCGCTGCATCACCGGGAATCTACGGTGATTACGACCACGGAGCAGCAGGCGTAATTGGACCAGCTGGCGCGGGTGGTATTTATCGAATAGATGGAATTACAGGGCAAATAAACAACTTTATTTCATTGCCTAATAATGGACCCGGACTTGGGAACATCGCATTTGGCAGTGATGCAAATGGTGCAGACCTCCTTTACGCAACAAATCTAGACGACGGAAAAATTTATGCGGTCGATTCGTTGCAAACAATCGTTCAAGTGTTTGATCCCTTCGGTGCAAACCAAAGTGCTGACGGCTTCTATGCAAATCTTGGCGAACGTCCTTTTGCTGTTGCTGTCAATCCACAAGGGACGCGACTTTATTTTAGCGTTTGGTTGCGTGACTCGGGTCGAACCACAACTTCTTGGCCAGCCTCCGCTGGTCCAGCACCGACCAATCCGAATAACTCGATTTGGTCTGTTCAAATCGACGGTTCTGGATTGTTGACGGGTGCTCCACAACTTGAAGTTGTCTTGCCTTATCTCTATGGAACAACGTCAAACCCAGTGACTGATATTTCTTTTACCGCTAGCGGTTCTATGCTTGTTGCTGAACGAGTCTTTAATAGTGATTACGGAATGTTTGACATGGGACACTCTGCAAGAATTCTAGAGTATGAAAATAACTTACCTTCCTCTCGAAATTGGAGTTTAGGGGCTTCGCTAAATAATGGTGTCGCGGCAAACGCCGTTGGCGGGGTTGGGTCCGATGACGACTCCCATACATGGGCAACCTGTGACCAGATTGTAGGCGGCGGCACATACGGAATCACCCGATTACCGTATCCAGGCAATACGATAGCAACACGAATTACTTCGAGTATCCCAATTGATATTCCAGGTCCACTTAAAAATGGCATGGGCGAACTCGATTGCATGATTTGCGGAGACCCGCAAGTCGTCGGTGCGTGTTGTGTTACCGATACAAATGGCGTGGACTATTGCGTTGAAGTAACATCGCAAGAATGTGCGACTGTATATAACGGGTTCTATTACGGGGACGGCTCTGATTGTGCAACTGTCACGTGTGGTCCTCCAAGTACTGGTGCATGCTGTTACTATGATGCCGATCTTGGCTGGACATGTATCGATGGCACGACAGATTCTGACTGCACAACTATCTACGCCGGTACTTGGTACGCAAACACTCCTTGCTCACAAATAGACTGTCCACCTACAAATGGTCCGGGCGCTTGTTGCTACGAAGATGCTGACCTTGGTTGGACATGTACTTGGACGGACTTATACAAGTGCGACAACGTGTACTTCGGAACATGGTACGCAAACACCCCTTGCTCACAAATAGACTGTCCACCTACAAATGGTCCGGGCGCTTGTTGCTACG
>JACNLO010000079.1:4756-6247 GCA_014381555.1 Planctomycetota bacterium
TGGTTACTTAGGCACTTGGTACGCAAACACGCCTTGCTCACAAATAGACTGTCCACCAATTTCCGACGAAGGCGCATGTTGCTATGAAATAGATTGCGTGTGGGATTGCAACATGGTCTTTGAAGAAGATTGCGATGCCCTTAACGGAACATTTTATCTGAACACACCTTGTAATCAGATCATCTGCCCAGATGATGATTTTGGCGCGTGTTGTTACATGACTGCAGATCTTGTTCATGTTTGCCAAGATAATGTTGATTACAACACATGCCTTGATTTAATGGGTATGAATTTAGGCGCTTGGTATCCAGCTGAAACATGCGACTGTATTCCGTGTGAAAATAATTCTGGAGGATGCGAACCAACTGCAGGTTCAAACTGTGTTGGTCCTCCACAATATCCATACCCTGATTACACAATCTTCGGCAGTGGAACAATAGGAGCACAAACCGCTTCACCATCGATAGATGGCGGTAGTGTATTGATGCTCTTCGATCTAAACGGTCCACCGCTTCCATTACCAGTTGGTGTGAACCTTGACCCTTACATTTACAACCATCCATCTTGGGCTGGAACTGGAAATGATTTAGGAAGTATTTTTGGACTTGCAATTGATGAAGATGGCAACATCTATGTCAGCACAACCAAAACATGGAACGGCGGCGACCCAGTCGGAATTGGAGGGTGGGGTGCAATTTATAAAATTGACACGAACGACGCTTCCATTTCAGTTTGGGCAACACTTCCAATGCCAAACAACGAAAGTGGACTCGGATCACTTACCTACGACTGTGAACATTCGCAATTCTTTGCGACGAGTTTTGAAGATGGTCTGATTTATCGCCTCGATATGAATGGCAACATTCTTGATTCGTTCGACCACGGGTCACCATATGACCAATCAATCGGCGGTCCGGTTGCATTTGGCGATCGCCCTTGGGCTGTCGAAGTGAACGGCAATCGTCTCTATTACAGCTTATGGAATGGCAATAAGAACGGTGCTGGTTCAATGCCAAATGAAATTTGGTCTATTGGACTTGATGCAACTGGATCACCAATAGCAGGAACCGAACACCTTGAAATCACGATGCCACTCTACGTAAACGATTGGTCTTCACCTGTTGCTGATATTGATTTTAGTCCAACAGGAACCATGGTTCTAGGTGAGCGAATGCAAATAAGTATCACCTCACTTGCTGCACACGAAGCCCGTGCATTTGAATACGAATGCACAGCAGGTGGCTGGGTACAAACAGTAAATCAATTCGATGTTGGCGTCAATGGAACCGATGCTGCAGGCGGCGTTGATGCGACGGATGAATATGTTTGGGCAAGCGGCGATTCACTTGAGTTTGGTCCTGACTACATATATGGTTTCCAAGGCATGCCAACAACCGGCGGCAACGTTTTCAATAGTGTCCTTGTCGATTACCAAGGGAATGTAACCTCTTGGACAGCAGACAAGAAAATGCTCGGCGATCTTGTGATTAC
>JACNLO010000023.1 GCA_014381555.1 Planctomycetota bacterium
GCATAAGTATTGAGTTCAACTCAATTCGCCACATGCTTAACCTTGAAAGCGTTATAACCTACGAAGGCACCGAAACAATCCACGAACTCGTCGTCGGCCGTCAACTTACCGGCTATAACGCCTTCTGAAAATAAACTTTCCCGCGGGATAGTTTTCTTCTTTAAAAAATGACAGCCACCTTTTGGTGACTGCCACTTCGTTAAGTATGAAAAAGTAGCGAGGGAGCGCTGGTTTGCCGAGTTTTAGCCCCAGTGGTCGATGATGAAGAGCAAATCGTTAACTCCGATGACATCGTAGGGTGCTGCAAGGTCTGCGCCCACTCCGTTCGTGCCCCATCCACTGATGAGTAACAAGATGTCAGAAACGTCGACAATACCGTCGCCAGTAATATCACCAGCAACTGCACCACCAACTACGACCTCTTCCAATTCCATAAGGTGTCCGTAATGTGGCGCCTCAATATCTTCAAGAGGCGCGCCATGACCGTCGGTTGTCCACTGCTTCGCATCAACAAACGCTCTAAAGGCTCTTCGGTAAATGAGACGCGCTCGAACAGTTACATCTCCGCCACCAGAAGGAAGAGCAAAAGAGTAGTCGCTTGAGTCGATACTCATTGCTGGAATGCGAGTATCAAAAATTATTCCTGTAGCATCGGTGTAGAATGTTGGGCCAGTTCCGTCTTCACCATGATTACATTTCGCAAAAAGTTTTCCGGGTTCATCAGCATAATAACCTTCTGCAGGATCGCCAACACCACCAAGAGCGTGTACTACTTGGTCACCAGTAAAGTCAAGAGAGTTGCCATCATCATCAAATGCTTCCACTAGAAGGATGCAGTTGCGAACAGTTACACCAGTTGGAAGGTGGTGCCCAACACCATTGTTAAAGACATCTACTTCAACTTGTAGTTCACCGTCAACAACTTCAGCGCCAACGAGAAGTTCAGCAGAGTTGTCAAGATAAGTTGCAGTTGAACCAAGGATCATGTGAGAACGCAAAGTCCCCGGTTCTCGATCAAGAGGTGGGTATAAAACTTCGCAAGCATTCGTTGAATCGTTTGGAAGCATGTGGCAGTCAAGGCAAGTTGCGTACATACCAGAGTTTGGATCACCATAAGGTGATTCAATCCATTCAATGTAGGTTGGTTCAGAAATAATGCCATCAAACGATTCGTCTTCATGCGGGTCGTTTTTATCTTGGTGGCAAGTACCGCAAACTTCAGCCACAAGTTGTGGCTGATAAGACGGTCCCATCATCGGGTTGTGATACGTAGCATCGCCAAGTAGGCCGTATTGCACTTGGTCGTCATAAGGTTTTGTAAAAGTTACTGCTTCAGGATAAATACCAGGATGGTTTATTTTTTCGACATCAACATCTGCAATTTTATGACAAACATCACAAGAGATTCCATGTGTTGCGTGATCGGATGGGTAGCCAGGATCATCTGGACCTTCAAGCGCAGTGAATGGCTCAGGAATCCATGATTCAGGTTGGTGACACGATGAACATTCGGAGGCAGGGTTTGACTCAGCCCAAACGGAATCGCGCAAATACACAAAACCGCCCATGCCTCCAGGAGATCCGTTGCCTGCGTAAATGTCATGTACCCATGTATTGATTCCAGCCTTTTGCATTGGGGAATTTTCCCAGTCGCTTAATTGTTCAGGGTGACACATCCCACAGTTTGTTGGATCCATTAAAGAGTAAAATTCATTGTCGTATTGAGGTACTGGTTCAATATTGATATTAAGACCAGTTGGTGTACCAGTAAAAGTAGTGGGGGTATTGAAGTATCCCTTGCTTGCTGCGACGATTATCGAGCCAGTGTCACCAGGAATTGTTAATTCGTAATAGCCCTTTTGGTTTGTGGTGGTTCTAGTTGAAGTTGCTTGTAAAGTGACGAGGGCACCTTCGACTGGGGAGTTGTCTGAGGAATCACGAACAACACCAGAAATAGTGACATCACCGAATGCAACTGTAGCCATAGACGCGGTTAAACCGTAAATAAGTACATTCTTCATGATATTAAACTTTCTTCCTTTAATTGACTCTCTTAAAACAATACAAATCTATCCTCTATTCGGGATATTGCAAGGATAGGTTCCGTTATTTCTATGTGTTTTTATAATCACAAAAACCGAGATTCCGAAACGGTTTTCTATAGTTGTGTGTGGGTGGACAGTCCACCGGTGTTGGGGACAGTCCCCCAGGGACTGGGTTGTGTGGGGGACAGTCCCCGGGGGACTGGGTTGTGTGGGGGACAGTCCCCTGGGGACTGTCCCCAAAGAAATGTGGCTATTTCTTTGCTGGTGGCTTAAAATCAGGGATTCATAGGGGACTGTCCCAGCATTTTTTGAGGGGGGACTGTCCCCATTAACGGCTGTACCGGATCGTTTTTTACTTAGTGTGTAACCTCTACAATACTTAGATGCCAATATATGAATTTGAAGGAATCAGGCCAGTTGTTGATAAAACTGCTTTTGTTCACCCAACAGCGGTACTGATAGGTGATGTAATTATTGGACCTCAATGTTTTGTTGGTCCTTGCGCCGTTATGCGGGGTGATATTGGTCGCCTAATCCTAGAACGTGGTAGCAATCTGCAAGATACATGCGTCGTGCATAGTTTTCCTGGTGATGACACGATTGTGCAAGAGAACGGTCACATTGGACACGGCGCAGTATTGCATGGGTGCACAATAAAGAAAAATGCTTTGGTCGGAATGAATGCTGTTGTTATGGACAATGCAGTTATTGGGGAAAATAGTTTTGTTGCCGCGATGGCGTTTGTAAAAGCAGGCACTCAAGTTCCAGACAATGTAGTTGTTGCTGGATGTCCTGCGAAAGTTATCAAAGAACTAAGCGAGCAGGAAATTTCTTGGAAGGGTAATGGCACGCGTACATATCAATATCTTGCAGATAGACACAATGCCACGAGCAAAGAGTGCGAACCGCTTTTGGAAGTGGAACCAAACAGATTACGCGTACCACAAACAGACCATGTTTCAAAAAAAGATTATGAAGGTTAATCGCGTTCAAACAATGTTGCAAGACCTTGCCCAACACCAACACACAATGTAGCGATGCCTTTTGAAGCGTTAGTCCGTTGCATTTCGTGAATCAACGTTACGGCGATTCTTGCTCCGCTGCATCCAAGAGGGTGTCCCATTGCAATTGCGCCGCCATTGACATTAACTTTGCTCGCGTCAAGTTCTAAGCCATTAACACAAGCAAGTGATTGTGCAGCGAATGCCTCGTTCAATTCGAATAAATCGATGTCATCCACCTTTAAGTTAGTGCGGTTAAGTAACTTTCCTACAGCGTGAATCGGTCCTACTCCCATAATTGCTGGGTCAACGCCAGCCGAAGCAGAGCTGCCAACAAAACCGAGTATATTGAGCCCAAGTTCGCGAGCTTTTGATTCTTCTACGAGAACCAGTGCCGCTGCACCATCGTTGATTCCACTGCTATTTCCTGCGGTAACTGATGCATCAGATTCTTTAGAGAAGCACGGCTTAAGCGTGCTTAGTTTTTCAAGTGTAACCTCAGGTCTAGGATGTTCATCAGTGTTTACGACAACTGGCTCACCTTTGCGTTGTGGAACACTTACTGGAACAATTTCATCATTCCACTTTCCAGAATCAAAAGCGGATTTCCATTTCTGTTGGCTGTTCCATGCAAACTCGTCCTGCGATTCGCGCGAAATGGACCATTGATTTGCAACATGTTCTGCTGTTTCGCCCATTCCATAAGGGTGGTGCATCTTTGCAAGTTTTGGATTTGTAAATCTCCAACCTATAGTCGAGTCGTACATTTCACAGTTACGATCAAACGCTGATTTTCCTTTTGCCATCACGAAGGGCGCGCGGCTCATTGATTCAACTCCGCCCGCAATCATTACATCCCCGCATCCTGACTCAATCATTCTTGAAGCAATATTAATTGCTTCTAACCCAGAAGCGCAAAGCCGGTTGATAGTTGCTCCAGCGACGGACTCTGGAAGACCAGCTAGAAGAGCAGCCATGCGAGCAACATTTCTACTGTCTTCGCCAGCTTGGTTTGTAGCGCCAAGGTAGACATCGTCAATTAAATTTGAATCAATACCTGTTTTTTCAACTGCATCTTTGATTGCAATTGCTGCAAGGTCGTCTGGTCTTATTGAACTAAGTCCACCACCGTAACGACCAATGGGCGTACGCACGGCGGATACGATTGCTACTCGTCTACTCATGCGGGTATTGTACCCAAGGTTCTAATTTGCTGAAACTGTGTCAAATGGTGGAGCTAAAAAACGGTTATCTACAACAGTTTTATTGAGACTCGTAAGTAACGCATGGACATTGTTTAGACCAATTCTCTGAGACCATTCGATTGGTCCAAGAGGAAAATTCATGCCCAATTTCATTGCAGTATCAACGTCTTTGGCAGACGCAACTCCCTCAGTTATTGCCCACATAGCCTCATTGATAATTCCCACGAGCACTCGTGAGAATATGTATTTTTCAAGCATCGATCCGGAAATGCACGTTGCTTCCAGGCAAAATGTATTGATTGCTTCTTCGAGTTGATTTGAAAGCTCGAGTTCTTGAGTTTCAATAATAACTGCTGGCACACGATTATCTCTATCGTCGTGAGCGTATGCGCCACAGCCGGTTTTGCGTCCAAGGTTGCCACGTGCGATGAGCGACTCTTGTTTTTTAATTGGGGCTAGACGATTCGGTCTGCCCAAACGTTCCCAAATACTTCTTGTTGATGCGACGCTGATATCTTGGCCAATCATATCCGTTAAAAGAAATGGTCCAATCCTAAACTCTCCAAGTGACTGCAGGGTTTCATCAATCATATCAACACTTGCAATACCGTCTTCGATAATGCGCCACGATTCTAGGTAAAAAGGTTTTGAGATTCTGTTTACGATAAATCCAGGCGTGTCTGAAACAAGCACAACGGTTTTATCCCATGCTTCAGCAAGGAGTGTAGCACGCTGAATCGCTTCTTTAGAAGTATCTTTTCCGCGAACAATTTCAACGAGTTGCATCGCAGGTGCAGGATTAAAAAAATGCATGCCGATAATTCGATCAGCATGTTTTGATTCAGCACCAAGTTTACTCACAGGCAATGATGAAGTATTTGTTGCAATGATTGCACTTGGTGCGACATCACCTATCGATTGCAAAACCTTAACTTTTGTGTCAAACGCCTCAACAACGGACTCAATTATTAAATCGCAATTTTCCAAATCGTCTAACGCTGTTGTTGTTGAGATGCGTTCTTGCCATTCGTTAGCTTGTTCTAATGTGATGCGCCCTTTGTCAACCAAACTTGCAAGACGATTTTGTATGTTGACAAACGCTTGGTCAACAAGTGTTTGTTCTATGTCGAAAAGTATGACAGGCCACCCAGCGGATGCAACTACTTGTGCTATGCCGGTGCCCATTGTTCCAGCACCGACAATGCCAATAGGATTCGTTTCTTTTGAAGACATCGCCATACATCATACGAAAAAATGTAAACATAGTTTCAAATTGTTTTATTATTCCAGTCTACTCCAACGCAAAATGGCTTCAACGTCCTTTGGAAGCAATTCGGCTTCTGAGTGTAGTGGAATATAGAACCAAAGAGGCATCTCGCCCTCCTCCACCTCTTCACCGCATTCTTTTCGCTTGTGGTTTTTTTGTTTGGTGTTGTAACTTGTCCAGTCAGAAAAGTTTAACTCTTCGCGTCCTTTGTGAACATCCCGAGCGATAAGCCACGACGCAGGAGCAACATAGGAATACCATGGCCAAACGGTTTCATTTGAGTGACAGTCGTAACATGATCTTTGAAGGATAGCCATGACATCCGCCGGCACCTCGATTTCGCCAGTTACTTCTGGGTTATCTCTATTTACTGGAATAAATTGAATAACCACGAATAAGTCGATTACGAAAAACAAAA
>JACNLO010000022.1 GCA_014381555.1 Planctomycetota bacterium
ATTATTATTTGCAAGATTTGTTTGGATTTGAAGTGAACATGAATTATCCGAACAATCAGGAGTTTGATCCTTCGCTTGAAGAAACATTACACCTAGTTTCGTTTGGCGGGTATGCACCCGTCTACCCAAACGTTTGGGGTGAAGACCATGGTACGCAAATGACAAACACAATGGATGATGTTATTGCGGGTGGTTGGTATCACTATGATGATCCGACTTGTGATTATCAATGTAAAGCAACTGAATATTTTTACTGGTCGTTGACATCTCTTTTAGGCGCGCAAAATTATCCTTGGCGCATCGCAGAAATTGCAAATGAGTGGGAGTTACCAACTCCAAAACTTATGATGCAACACAACATGCCTATGGCAAATATGCTTCAAGATCCTCAGTGGGGACTTGCGACTGTTTTGCCTGATGCAACCTATAACCCGAGTGCACCTTGCCCAGCAGATCTTGATGGTAATGGAAGTGTTGGCGTGAGCGATATTTTGGCGCTCATTGATGCATGGGGTGACACAAACAACCCAGCAGATATTGATGGTTCAGGAACTGTGGGCGTTGGAGATTTGCTAGCTTTGGTTGATTCTTGGGGTATTTGCCAATAATTATATTTTTTTTGAATTTAATTCTTGCAAAAAGTAGTATGATGAGCCATTATAAATTTCCGAGTTGGCGTATTTGATGATCTGGAGTGACCCATGTTTTTGACAACAATCCTTTCGTTTGCACTAGTGGCATTACCCCAAGAAGTATCGATTTCAAGAATTGAAGTAACACCACCCGAGGTTGCTCAATACGGAGGAGTCACCCTAGAGATAAATCAAAGCGATTTGCAAAATGTTCGAGTGGGCGAAATGGCTGTTGTCAGAGATTTTCCGATTGGTGAAGATGCACAAGTCGTGTTGCGATTGCAACGGTTTGAAGTGCTTACCAAAGATGCTGAAATTGTAACGGCTGCTGTGAACATTAATGGTGAAGTATTGCAACGACAATTCGATCGACCAAATGTTGTCTTGTTAAAAGGTGCAATCGAAGGTGATCCAAGTTCAAGAGTTTTTCTTGCGTTTGGAGAACATACGACAAATGGCTTAATCGAGAGCAATGGAAAGACATACGTACTTGCAAAAGATAGCAAGCAGGGTTGGACTGTAGTATATGACTTAACAAATGTTGATCCAGAGAAGATGAACTGGGTTGATTTTTCATGTGGTGTTGAGGATGCAACTGATCCAATTATTAATAAAGCAAAATCGCAATCACGTAATAGTGTCGTAGGATGCCAAGCATTACAAATAGCCGTGGAAACGGACTGGCAATTCACAAGCACAACCTTCGGTGGAAGTGGTTTAGCAAGTGCCGAGTATGTGGTGACGTTGCTTGGCGCGGTTTCTACAATTTTTCAAATAAACACAGGAGTAGAACTCCAGTTGTCATTTCTTCGCTTGTGGGAGAAAGGTTCAGATATTTGGGATGCAACAACTACCAGTGAGCAGTTGCAAGAATTTAGAAATCATTGGCAAATAGAAATGACTGATGTAAATAGACATCTAGCACACTTTATAAGCGGGAAATATCTTGGCGGAGGAATCGCTTGGGTTTCGGGTGTATGTACAAACTTTGGATACGCAGTCTCAGCAAATATGCGTGGCTCTTTCCCGCTTCCACTTACCGACAATCATTGGAACAATTGGGATGTTTTGGTTGTGGCACATGAATTGGGTCACAATTGTGGTACATGGCATACGCACGATTACGATCCACCCATAGATAACTGTGGAAACGGGGATTGTTCCTCTGCTTTTGGCGGAACGATTATGAGTTATTGTCATACCTGCAGTGGTGGCATGACCAACATTGTGTTGGACTATGACTTGAGAGTGCAAGCAACTATGATCGATTATCTTAATAACGATATTTCATGTTCTCTTGATTGCGATCAATTTCTAACTGGGGCATGTTGCATTGATTCTATTGTTCCATGTATGGATATCACTGAAGCTGAATGCGATGAAGAACACGGCCTCTTTTTAGGAATTGGTTCAATGTGCAGTATGGGTGGTTGTGAACCGTTGAATCCAGGAGCTTGCTGTAGAGGGTCCGATGGAGAGTGCAACCTACTTGATGAAGGGGTCTGTGTTGCTACAGGTGGCACCTTCTTAGGTGTTGAGGTTACTTGTGACATGGATTGGTGTGCGCCCGATGCTCAATTTGCTTGCTGCTTTGGAACCTCATGCGTTGATTTATCATCCGCCGAATGTGCTCAACAAGATGGATATTGGTTAGGAATCGGAACTTTGTGCGAATCTGATCCGTGTAATCCTTTGCCAAATGACTTTTGCAACACAGCATTTCAAGTGTATACAGGTGTCTATGACTTTTCAAACCTTGGTGCATTTGATACCGACCTTCCAATAGATGAGGAAATTTGTCCAAATCAATATACTGGGGATATGTTGTACTCAGACGTTTGGTTTACGTATACAGCGTGTGAGACTGGCCAGTTACTTGTGAGTACTTGCAATCTTGTCGATTTTGATTCAACGATCGTTGCGTATACAGGAACATGTGAAGACACTACTGATACTTTAGTCCAGGTGGCGTGTAATGGAGATTATGGTGCCTGTAGTGGATTTACCTCAGAACTTTCGATGGCGGTTGTTTTAGGTGAAACCTACTTCATACGAGTTGGAGGTTTTCATGCCGACAGTTCTGGTGTTGGACAACTCGTGATTGGTGGACAACAAAATTGTTACGATGTTCCATGTGTAGGCGATGCAACAGATGATGGAGTCGTTGATATTCAAGATTTACTCCTGATCATCGATCACTGGGGTGAGGACTCAATTCAGTACGATATTGATGAGGATGGTATCGTAGGTCTTGGAGATATACTATTTATCCTAAGTAACTGGGGCCACTGCCAATAGGAACAATTATTTGACATTTTGGTTCTAAAAATCCCCCCAAATTAACAATCTTGCACTTTTTTCTAGAGATTGCTTGCAAATTAGTAGCAACCTGTAACTATTAGATACGGTATATATTGTTGTAAATATACTTTAATTGGAGAGGAACCTAATAGTTATGCATTTAAATCAAATTTTGGCCTTGTCGGTCACTTCACTTCTTGCTGCCACTGCAAGTTTCGCTGCATCGGGAAATAGATCAGTTGCTTCAGCTGACGCAATGCGGCAGATACGAATCGATCGTCCTAATTTAATGACTGTGAATCGAGCGGGGAGTATCCACAAAATTCTTGACAAAGAACTCGCAACTGGCCGAACGCCAAAAGCCTCTGCGGAAAATTTCATTAAGGGTTTTTCAACAGCGCTTGATGTAGACGCAAACGAATTTATTGAACGTGGTCCGTTCCCAGATAAGCACGTCGAGCAACAACTCATGTACATTCCTGAAACAGGTGAGCATAAGTTTACAGGTGTTTATTACATGCAAACGGCTGATGGTTTGCCTGTCTATGGTTCACGTTTGATGGTGCTTGTTCGAAACATAAATAACTATCCTGCTGTCAGCGCAACAACAGTTCTTCGCGATGTAAAAGGGTACAAAGTACCAAAGCGATTAGTTGCAAGTGAAGCAGTAGCCCTTATGGCGGCAGCGACACATTTAGGTCGCGGAGCAACCGTAACGCATCCAGAACTTATGGTGTATGCCGGAACTGACAAAGGACACCACGAGCCAACAGCTGCTCTTGTCTTTGAAGCGACTGTTGGTGGAAGTTGGGACTTTGACAATTACAAAAAGTTTGAACTTGTTGTCGATGCTCAGACAGGTGAAGTGCTTCATGAAGAAAATCGTATTCTTCATGTAGATGGAAACGTGTCGGGTATGGCAACCGAAAGTTCTGGTGCAGATGTTTGTGAACCAGAATCTTCTGCAGGTATGCCGTACGCGAGAGTAACTTTAGGTGGCAATTCCGCCAACACTGATGCGAATGGCGATTTTACAATTTCAGGTTCTGGAACGATTACTTCAACCCTAGATGGATTGTGGTTTAACGTAAACAATCAATCTGGTTCTGATGTATCACTCTCTCAGAACAGTAGCAACCCTTACTTTATGCATAATGAAGCAAACAATAGTGAAGGTGATCGCGCTCAGGTGAATGCATATATGCACTCAAATGTTGTTAGAGATTTTACGTTAGAGTATGCCCCTGCCTTCCCAACGATTGGAAATCAATATGGTTTCCCTGTGAACACAGGTGTGAGTGGAACATGCAACGCATACTATGACTACTCGTCAATTAACTTCTATAACTCTGGTGGCGGTTGTAGTAATACAGCATTCTCAGTTATTGTTCATCACGAATATGGGCATCACCTTGTTGCAGTAGCAGGAAGTGGTCAAGGTCAATACGGGGAAGGCATGGGCGATGTAATGGGTGTACTTATTACAGGTGACAACCAACTTGCTCGTGGTTTTTATAGCAATGATTGCGTAAATGGTATTCGTAATGCAATTAACAATCACCAATATCCATGTTCTGGTGGCATACACGATTGTGGTCAGTTGATTTCTGGTTGTGTCTGGGATGCGCTTGCAGCAATGGAAGCTTCGTATCCTGGGCAGGGGTTAGGTATTATTTCAACTCTTGCTGTCAACTCAATCATGATGCACGCAGGTGGAAGTATCGATCCAACAATTACGATGGATTGGTTAACTCTAGACGACGACGACGGTGATTTAAGTAACGGTACGCCTCACTCTGAACAGATCCTTATCGGTTTTGGCATGCATAATATGGATGAACTTCCTGAGCCACTTGATAATGACTTCTGCTCAACAGCACGTTACGTCACAGATGGTGACTGGAGCTTCACAAATGTTGGAGCACTTTCAGACGGTGATGCATATAACGATGCTCAATGTACAGGTACATATCTTGGAGTAATGGCATCTGATGTATGGTTTAGTTACATTGCATGTGAAAATGGTTCAATGACTGTGAGTACATGTGACCTCATTTCATTTGATAGCGATATCGTAATCTACGAGGGGACATGCGATTCGATGACTCAAGTGGCATGTAACGGCGACGGCGATGCATGTGGCGGATATTCTTCGATTGTCACATTTAACGTAAATGAAGGCGCAAATTACCTTATTCGCGTTGGCGGATGGGATAGCAGTAGCCAAGGCAGTGGTACTTTGTTTGTAGACGGTCCTGGAACTGGTTGTGAAACCGATCCAGTCCTCGTGATTACATATCCAGATGGACGACCAGATTTGGTTGATCCAAACGGTGGAACAACAGTTGCAATCGATGTTGCTGCAGGTACATCTGAACCATCAACAGGACAACTACATTGGAATGATGGTTCTGGGTGGAACTCCGCACCATTGAATGCAACGTATGACGCAACATTCCCTGCGTTTGATTGTGGCGCTTCTGTGGATTGGTATGTTTCAGTTGATTCTGTAGATGGTGAAACTGTGTACAGTCCTAACGGTGCTCCAAGTAATAACTGGAATGCAATGGCATACAGTGGAAGTGAAATCACTTTTGATGATGACTTCCAAACTGATATGGGTTGGACAGTTGATGCTTCTGCAGGTACTGGCAACTGGACGCGAGTCACACCTTCTGGTGGTGGCGTTCGCTGTGATGCCCCAACTGACGCAGATGGTTCTGGCATGTGTTACG
>JACNLO010000069.1 GCA_014381555.1 Planctomycetota bacterium
CCACTCGTAAGAAGGCTACTCGCAAGAAAGCTACTCGTAAGAAAGCTAAAAAGAAAACTACTCGTCGCCGACGAAAATAACCAAAGCGTTATTACTATTGGATCACACAGAAACGGCCTCAAGTGGGGCCGTTTCTTATTTTTTAACCACCAACAATTTCACGGCATTTCATGGCATAATATATTCGCCCTGTGTATTAAACGATTTCTCCAACAACCTATTTTGGAACTAGTACGAAAAGAACCCTATGACTCATATAATTGCTGAACCCTGTATTGGAACAAAAGACACGGCTTGTGTAGATGTTTGTCCAGTTGATTGTATTCATCCACTTAGCGACAGTGACACATTTGCAGACGCAGAAATGTTGTACATCGACCCAGACGTTTGTATCGATTGCGGACTGTGTATTGACGAATGCCCCGTGCAAGCAATTTTTCCTGAGGAAGATTTGCCAGAAGAATGGCACAAATATATTCAAATTAACATTGATTATTTCGCGTAGCGGTAATCACACACCACTCTGCGCGTCTGGCTCTTCAGTCCAGTCAGCCGCACGGTTTCCCAAATCAAGATCACTTGGCAACGTTTTTCGGTATCCAAGTTTTCGTACAACCTCAAGGACATCGGTCCATGTTGGGAATGTTCGTCCATTTGCTTCTTTAAAGGCGTTGATTGCAAGCAAAAACAAGAATTGTTCTTGGTTCATTTCACCATCTTCTGCTGCTCTAAGAAAGTCAGAACGACGTCGGCCAGGTCCACGTCTACGGTTTAAGTCTTCAGACGTGCTTCGTAGATCCCGCCGGTCAATTCCACTTCTGCGATCGACCACCTCTCCACAATCTTCAGGCATACCGGGGTCGTTATGATGGTGCTGTTTCTCGCTCACACTGGTAGCATACCCAACCCACCAACTACCAGAACCATATAATTAGTAAAAAATCAACTGCCACCCTGTCCTATTCAACCAACAATGCCACACACCAATAAATCACACATCGAATTTCATGTTTCAGCGTTCGTTCTTGGGTGGTTGTTTCCAGGATTAGGTCACATTGCTCTTGGTCAAAAGCGTCGCGGATTTCTTGTTATGTTTGGCATTTTGTTTCTTGTGTTTTTTGGAGTTCTCGTTGGTGGGATTGATGCGGTTGATCACAAACACGATGGACTTTGGTTTATTGCCCAGGTTTGGTGTGGGCCCGTTGTTATTGCTATCGATTTGTTGAATCAAAAACTGATTGTCCCACTACCTGTTTCTCAGCGAGCGACCCTTGTTGGCTTGAGCCACGCGAACGAAATAGGAACGCTCTTTATAGCGATGGCTGGGCTAATGAATTTTGTAGTACTCCTTGATGCACTTCAGGCAAAACAAAACCACGACCTTGAGAGACGCTGTGCAGATAACACTGGAGCAGATTCATAATGCTTGCATGGATTCCATTTTTAGAACCCATGAATGCCATGCAATCGATTTGGTACATTTTTATTATTCCAATGTCACTTGGGATTTCTGTTGTATACAGATCGTTGCGAGAATCTACGTACACAACATATTGGCGCTCAGTCGCATTGATGACAACACAAATAGTACTTGGAATCGCTGCGATTGCTGTTGCAATTGGTGTTTTTGTGCAACTTGTTATCCCTCTTCTTAACTAGCGCAAAGAAACATACCTTCTGGCTCCTCCGAAATCTTGTTCTTCAGTATTAAGTGAATGTGTTTTAGGCGTTGGCTGACACGAGATTCGCTGTACCCGAGTGTGTGCCCGATTTCAAGCATCGTGAGTCCTTCAGAGTACGTAAGCACAACAATAAGTTTGTCATACGTACTTAGTTGTGCACACAACCAAGTGTTTAAATCTTTTCTGTCCACACAAGCACATACACTATCTTTCAATTCAATTGATAACGATGCCAATCCCTCGCTACCGCTTTCATCATCGGTTGGGTGAAACGGAAGGGTGTTTGGTACATGGCTGTCTCGCATCACCCTGGCGAATTCATTGTCATCGAGCTGGAGGATAAGTTGAAGTTCTTCATCAGTGGGGCGCCGACCATGTTCTGCTTTAAATTCTTCGACACCTCGAGAAATCATTTTTGAACGTGATCGAGACAATCGAGAAGCTGGATCCTCTCGTCGAAGATAATCCCTCATCGAACCCTCAACCCTCTGCCTGGCATAGGTTTCAAACTTGTAATTAAGATCGGGGTTGTACTTCTCAATGCAATCAACAAGCCCAAAGAACCCAACCTGCACAAGATCATCCTCATCAATACATCTAGGGATACCATACGCAATTCTGCGAGCAGTTTTACGGACGAAAGTACAGGTGTAATATTCAAATAGCCAATCACGAGTTTTCTTGCACCCAGTCTGTTTGTAATACAACATTGCTTCTACCGCAGCGTCTGCTTTGGTTGTCTCGTTTTCTGTTGTTTTGTTACATGGTGGCAAAAAAACGCCACCATCCGACTTTGGATGACTGACCATTAGGTTTCGTCCCTGAAAAATGTTGCGATGTACGGGCTCTGCGACAATCGCTGCCCAGCATATTCTCTTCGTCACTATCCTCCTCAAAACCACAATTTTCTCAAAAACTCTCCTGCGGCTCGTTTCTACACTGGCGGCTTGTTTTCGTATAAAAACGACCCGTGGGATAGTTTTTTTGGGTTTTTTTTGTTGGCATCTGCCTTGTTATTTGGGTATATTTGCTTATTCAAGGAGAAGAAATGCTTATACCCATCTTCATCGCAGCCGCATCTATTGGTCTATTTGGCCAAAACTCATTCGAGTTTCAATCAGAAACTATTCCGTACCAAGATATGAATAAGGGAGTCATGGTTTCTGAGTTGATGCAACTTGCTTCATCTGGTGGCGAGGTGATCCACGTGATTGTTCGTTTTGATAAACCAATCGACACCGAAACAAGAGAGCAGTTGTTTAATAATGGTCTGGTGGTTCAGCACTCTCTTGGTGGTTCTGGGTACGTCGCGGCGATTAATCCACTAACACTAAACCCACGTGAAGTTTTTACGATGGCGGCTCTTCGCGAAATTCGACCCTTTGAACCCGTTTGGAAACTCCACAGTTTTCTCGCAGACGGCAGAATTCCAACGTGGACTATGCCAGCCCCATTATCAAGGGTGGCACAAGCAGACCCCATCGTTGCGCTCTACGTCATGCTTCATAAAGATGCAAACCTCCAAACATCTAAGCAAGATATGGAACAGATCTTCGGCGCAAAGGTGCGCTCAACACTCGAAACAAACAATACCATCGTTGTTGAGTTACCGTATTCCGAAATTGATTTTCTTATCGAAGACGAGCGAGTGCTGTATGTAGAACCAGCCCTTCCAAAATTCAGTGAACTGAACAACTCTAACCGCGTTGTGACCCAAGCGGATTCCGCACAGTCCTTCCCGTACAGCTTGGATGGCGAAGGTGTGGTAGTTATGGTCTACGATGGTGGCTATGGGTATTCTGGGCATGGCGATTTTGGTGGTCGCCACACAGCACGCGATAGCGCAGGCACGAGCAACCACGCAACGCATGTTGCAGGAACGATTGGTGGCGACGGTAGTGGTAGCGGTGGTCAATATCGTGGAATGGCACCTGCAGTTACAATTGAAAGTTATGGTTTTGAACAAGAAGGTGGTCTTCAGGAGGGTTTTTTGTACACTGATCCAGGCGACTTGGAGCAAGATTACAGCCAAGCCATCAATACTTACGGTGCTGTTCTAGCAAACAACTCAATCGGAACCAACACCGCCTCAAACGGATTCCCATGTGAATGGACGGGCAATTACGGCATCACAAGCAACTTGATTGATAGCGTTGTTCGCGGCGATCTCGGTGGCGACATTCGAATTGTGTGGGCAAACGGCAATGAGCGACAAACAAGTAATTGTGGTTCAAACTACAACACCACCGCCCCTCCGGCGTGCGCAAAAAACCATATTACAGTTGGTGCGTTTAACTCTGAAGACGAATCGATGACTTACTTTTCCAGTTGGGGACCAACAGATGATGGAAGAATCAAACCGGATATATCAGCACCCGGCTGCCAAGGCAATGATGATGGAGGCGTGACAAGTTGTTCTTCTAGCGGTGGTTACACCAACATGTGTGGAACTTCAATGGCGTGTCCTACAGTGACAGGGCTTTCGGCGCTCATTATGCAGGATTGGCGAAACTTATATCCAGGCGAACCCGACCCCATGAATTCAACGCTAAAGGCACTTTTGGCACATACCGCAGAAGATAAATTTAATGCTGGACCAGATTGCCAATATGGATACGGTAGCGTTCGAGTTGTCGATGCAATTGAACACGTTCGAGCGGGTAATCATGCAGAACTTTCAATATCGCAAGGCGAGACAGTTGAGATGATGATTTTTGCGGAACAAGCAGGAACTATTAAAGCAACTATTGCTTGGGACGATGTGCCAGCAACGCCACTTGTCATTCCAAGTTTAGTGAACGACATCGACATCGTTGTCATTGATCCAAATGGCACAACACACTATCCATGGACCATTGATCCAAACAATCCCAGCAATCCAGCAGTACGCACCCAAGCCGACCACTTGAACAACATCGAGCAAGTACAAATTGATGCAGGGCAATCGGGTGTCTATCGAATCATTATTACGGGATACAACATAGCCCAAGGTCCACAGACCCTTGGTTTGATGGCATCACCTATGTTGATTCAATGTTCATCAAGTGGAATGGCAGCACTTGACCGATCGAGTTACGCGTGCGGTGCAACGATTGGTTTGCAAGTTGTGGATTGCGATTTGAACACCGACGATGGTGTGATTGACATAACAACCGTTACAGTCTCTTCAACTTCTGGCGACACTGTTGATGTTGTGCTTACCGAGACGGGCGAAGCAACGTCTTCGTTCGCTGCGTCTGTCATCATCGGAACAGATATCCTTGCAGAAGAGGGCGATACCCTGACCGTAACATACATTGACGTTGATGATGGACAGGGCGGTTCAAACGTTGAGGTTACTGACATTGCCAATGTCGATTGTTCACTGCCGTCGATTACAAACGTCGACATTTCTAACGTTATGACACATGAGGCAACTATTTCGGTGACAACAAACGAAGACACATCTATACGTGTGTATTTCGGTGAGTCGTGTGCAAATTTAGATGGCGTAGCAACCAGCAATCAAATGGGGATTTCGCATGAGATTCAACTCTCTGGGCTTGATGACAACACGGCATATCGATTTGAAGTGCACGCTTCAGATGGCGCAGGAAACACAGTTGTGGATGACAACAATGGGATTTGTTATACCTTCGTAACTGCTGATGTACCGTCGTACTTCACAGAACAAGACGGCGGTTTTGATTTGGATGGAATGTCTGTGACATTTACGCCATACGAAAACGTGGATCAATATCGAGCATGTGCAGAATTGATTACTTCGTTGCCTTCTGATCCAAACGGCGGGTCGAGCGTTTCGCTTAGTGATGATGATTATGAATCAAGAAGTACCACACAACCAGTATTGCTTTACGGTACTTCCTACTCAACACTTTATATCTGTAGTAACGGTAGAGTCACGTTTGGTAGTGGTTCTACAGATTACACCGAAAGCATTGGTGAGCATTTTGAAATACCCGGTATTTCAATGTTGTGGGACGATTTAAATCCTGCTAATGGCGGAACGATTCGGTATACAGAATACGCCGACCGCGTTGTTGTTACATTTAATAACGTGCCAGAATATTCAAGCACCGGCAGCAACACCTTCCAGTGCGAGTTGTTCTTTGATGGTGTCATTCGCCAGAGTTGGCTTGGCGTTGATTCGAACGATAATATCGTTGGTCTATCTGCTGGTGGAGAGACACCACAGGGCTTTGAAGAAAGCGATTTATCTGAGTCCAGCGATTGTGGCGACCCAACTGTTCCCGGTGACGTCAACGGCGACGGCACGGTTGATGTGACCGACCTTCTCGCTGTAATGGATGATTGGGGTCCCTGTAGCGGGTGTTCTGCTGACCTCAACGGCGATGGTTTAGTAAACGTTGTAGATCTCCTTGAAGTAATGGCTGGATGGGTATGAATTGGCGTGCCGCCTATCACAAATAGCGGTAAATAATCAAGTTGTCTCTGTGTGTGTTACGACATACACTTAGGTATCAGAGTAAAATAAACACCTATGGCAAAACTGTTCTACACATTGGCTGAAACTTGCGAACGTCTTGGTAAAACCGAAGATGAGGTTCGCGATATGGGCAAATCTGGTCTCATAGAAGAGATGCGAGATGGTGATCAGGTTATGTTTAAACGTAACCAGATAGATCTTCTAGCTGGGGACGGAGATCTCAATGAGGACTTAGATTTTGATTTGTCAGGTGGCGGCTCATCTTTTGCTATTGGTCATTCTGACTCTGCATCAGATTCATCAGCCCAAAGTGGCGGTGTTCCACCAATGGATCAAGAAGATGGTGATGGTTCGGGTTTTGGCTCTGGATTCGGCTCCGGATTTTCTTCTGGATTTGGTTCGGGTTTTGGCTCCTCAATTCAAGAAGGTGTTGATACGAACGATGCAAGCAACGCTCCAAAAAATGAAGAAAGTGCTGTAGATATTGGTTCAATCAGTGAAACCGAAGCACCAGCACAAAGTAGCGGATACGGTTTAAGCGATAGTGGCACCGGTATGGGGATCGGCGGGCTCGGAGGGAGTGGCGCGGGTCTTGATCTAGGAGGAAGTGGTTTTGGCTTTGACCTTGGCGGTAGTGGAAGTACCGCAGGCCTTAATCTTGGCGGGGAATCAAACTCAGGCGAAGATTTGGATGACGCGTTTGATGGTGGTGATGATGACGATTCTGCAGAAACCAGAGTATCAGATGCCTTTGACGAAGAACTTAGTCTAGAGGCTGTTGGCAGTGGCAGTGGGTTGCTTGACCTTACTCAAGAATCTGACGACACTTCACTTGGGGCTGAACTTCTTGATGAAGTTTGGGATAGCGAAGAAAGCGGAGAGTTTGGTGCATCTGCGTCTGGTTTATTTGAATCGGCAGAACCAGAACGTGCCGTTGAAACATCAAGCGCTCCTATGGGTTTGGCAGTAACTGTTGCCGAAGCGTACGACGGAAAATGGTCAGGAGCAGGGGTCGGCTTTCTACTTGGAGCGTTGATTTCACTGGTTGCTGTTCTAGTGATGCTTCTTACAAGCAGCATGGGCGTTTCACCAAAACTTGCCGCAATGATTACGGGCGACCTGATGATTTGGGGTGGCGGTTTTGCAGCTTTTGCAATTGTTGCGGGTATTGTCGGTATGTTTATCGGCAAAGCAAGCGAGTAAAACCACGTGACTCTAACTCGGTATGGTTTTAAGCAGTGGTGCACAATCACTGTCATCCTAGCAATTCCATTTGGCTACATGATTTGGTTTGGGTGGTGGATTGGCGTGGCTGTGGTTGCAATACTTTGGGTCGCTCTGGTTTCTTTTTTTAGAAATCCATGGCGCCAAATTCCCCAAAATCTCCCGGATGGCACAATGCTGAGCCCTGCAGATGGTGTAATTTCAGCGATTGAGCATGTTGATGCGCACGAGACAGTGGATGGTCCCGCAGTCATTATTCGGATTTTTTTAAGCGTGTTAAATGTGCACATCAACAGAACCCCGTGCACAAGTGTTCTCTCAAAAGCAATCTATCGTAAGGGCAAGTTCCTTGATGCTCGTAGCGAAGAATCGGCAAAGGTAAACGAATCAAACACACTGTTCTTTACTCACCTCAACGAATCGTTTGGGATAAGGCAGGTATCAGGAAAAATTGCGAGAAACATTGTGTGCCCCATTCAAGAAGGAGACTCCTTTTCACAGGGTCAACAATTTGGAATGATTAAATTTGGTTCAACAACCGAGCTTATTCTTCCAAGACCAATTGATGTGACAATCCATGTAAGCAAAGGGGACTCTGTTAGAGCAGGCCTTACTCCTCTTGCAACTCTGGCTCCATTGGCAAAAGAATAGGTGCTGGCTTTTGTTTAAGCCAGATTGATTTCAAAAGTGGGACTAGAGGGTCGTTGGCACCCGTATAAATTGCAAGCGTGTTAAGTCCCTTTGTAACCATTTCTTCATCATGAAGTTGGTGACCGATATACGCAAGAAGAAACGCGTACGTCCCAGCGTCCCGCTCAATATCGAGACGATTACTAATGGTGACTGCAGCACGAACAAGTTCAAGCCGTGGCGGCAATAAGATTGGGTCATATTCGACATCAATCATTTCTGGTTGGAAAGAGAGGAGAGACTGCAAAATATATCCAGCAGACAAATACAGGCCGGCCCCAATTTTTGCATGACCAAGACCCGCTGTCGCTAAAGGGTGCCCAGGAATAAACTGAAGAGCTTGGTTAAAACGTCGTTGAGCATCGAAATATTTACCCTGTTCCAGCGCTAACTCTCCAAGTTGCACCAATTCGTCAAACCGAGTTCGATATTTTCCAGCATCCCCCGAAAGTGACGTGAGTTGTTCTCCATGACGGAGCGCTGCTGCAATTATTTCTATGGAATCATCCTGCAAATCTTCAGTATTCCCTGTTGGTTCAATTGAAGTGAAATCATCAGATTCATCTCCCTCAAATGGGATTCCAGCAAGATCGTTTTGCAATTGAAAATATTGATTATCCAACCATTCCATGGACTTTTCATCATCAGTTTCTCCACTATCAACCTCATCTTGTGCACGATTGGCAACACTTTGTAGGACTTGGTTGTATTGGTCAGACACATCAATCTGATTGTTCACGGATGATTGGTCAAGACGGTTTTCTTCAGAACGCCACACCTGAACAAGGCTGTCAGAACCGATTCCCCTTGCGGAATCTTCAGCTACCCTAGCTTCATCCCAAGCAGAAAACCCAAGAGCAGATGTTGGCTGATCTGTTTTTTCTGCGGAAACACCACCCATTGGTGAAGCCGCGAGATAACCGACTGAACCATCTCCCTGATAAATACCAACAGGAATAGGTGTAGTATCAAGCGATTCCGGCTGTTCTCCACTGCCAAGCACCTGTCCTAGCTTGTGTTGATCTTCATGTCTTTGTAACCATGTCTCGGAGTTCTTAACCTCACCCTTTCCACCAAACCGCTGTGCGTCTTTCTCGTTCCATTCATGGGAGTAGGACAGGATATTACGACCAATTGACATTTGCTTGGGTGCAGTTGCCCAGTTGTCGATAAAATTTGGATTGAAATAACTTAGTTCTCCCTGAGAAAGAAACTGAGCAGATTGTGAACTCCAGTTATTCCAGTACCAAGGTGAGTTATAGAGTGCGTCGAGGTATTGGGTCCCACCTTCGTTTGCAGCATCTGCTAACAATTGCATTCCTGCAGCATCCCCACTATTACGACCAATTCCCTGGTTGAAATTCTTACCCTGCATCACGCTACTGCTTCGAATATCACTATTGCGAACCCCAGCTGGCAGGTGCTCTCGTTGGTTGGTCTTGCCATATGGCGAAGTGCTCGCATCAAGTCCAGTTCCGTCACCAAGCGAGTTTTGAGCAAATGCTGGGACACACTGTACTACAAGGAGGAGTGCTAGGATTCGATAGAGATTCATACTGAGGTTCCTTTTTTGAGGCATCGTACCTACACTGTGCAATATGCCAAAACAGAGACGCTACGTGTCGACACCAATTTACTATGCGAATGATAGACCTCATATCGGACATGTGTATACAACAACACTCTGTGATGTATATGCAAGATCAATGAGAGCCATTGGCCACGACACGTTTTTTCTCACGGGAACCGACGAGCATGGCCTAAAAGTGGAACAATCAGCTACTGAGCAAGGTTTGACACCCCAAGAATTAGCTGATCGAAATTCTGAAGAATTTCAAACAATTATGAGCACGTTTGAGATGACGAACGATGATTTTCTTCGTACCACTGACCCTAGGCATAAAAAACAGGTGCAGGCATTTGTAACAAAGTTGCTTGAAAAAGGGGATATATATCTTGGAACATTTGAGGGGTGGTATGACGAGGGGCAAGAAGAATATCACACGGAAACAAGCGCAAGAGACCTTGACTACACATCTTCAATCAGCGGTAAGCCGTTGGTTCGGGCCACAGAAAAAAACTATTACTTTAAACTCAGTGCGTATCAAGACTGTTTAGAAAAACTTTTCGAATCTAACCCTAAGTTTGTTCTGCCCCAAAGCCGAAAAAACGAAGTGCTTGGAAGGTTGCGCGAAGGTCTGCAAGATGTTCCAATCAGCCGGACTAATTTTTCGTGGGGTATTCCAATGCCCGATGATTCAGAGCACGTTATCTATGTTTGGATTGATGCCCTCTTCAATTATATTACTGCTCTTGGACTTGGTGATCCTGAAAGCACAGAGTTTGCAGAGCGGAGTGACTTCTGGCCAGCGTCGTACCACATAATTGGAAAAGAAATTTTGTGGTTTCATTCCGTTATCTGGCCAGCGGTTTTAACCGCTTTAGACCTGCCGTTACCACACTGTATATATGCTCACAGTTTCTGGATAAGAGAGGGTCGCAAGATGTCCAAGTCAATGGGCAACTTTATTGACCTTGAGACAATAGAGTCATATGTGAACAAATATTGTTTGGATGCTTGGCGATATTATCTTGTCACCCAAGGACCACTTGGTGCTTCCGATGCAGATTTTGTTTCTGATAAATTTCAAGATATTTACACCTCCCATCTTGTGAACACGGTTGGCAACTGTACAAGCAGGGTGACTGCAATGATTGGAAAATATTTCGGTGGTGTTGTTCCAAGCGAATCCCAAGATGGTGAACGATTAGTTTTTGATGGATTTGATTGGCCAGAAAAATGCAAAAATGCAACCGAAGGATGGGTGGCCGGGATGGAATCGTTTTCACTTGTGGCAGCGTTTGAAGCACCAATGGCTTTAATTCGCGACATCGATTTGTTTATTAACGATACCGCTCCGTTTAAACTTGCAAAAGAAGAAACAAATCAACCGCAAGTAGCAGCTATTTTGTACCAATGCATTGAATCATTGAGAATAGCTTCAATGATGCTTACTCCACTTCTACCAAACAAAATGAACGAGTTCCACCATGCCATTGGGGTAGATTCAAACCAAGGTTCCTTCGAAGAACTGTTGTCGTGGGGTGGAATTCAAGAGGGAACAACTATTACTAAAGTCGCACTGTTCCCACGAGTCGATCAGTGATGAACACTGAGTATTGCCGCAAACAATGATGGTCCACGAGCATCAGTCTCGGGTGTCAAACGGTGATATCGCCGAAGTTTGCACCCAGAATCTGTTGCAAGTTTTTCAATGTTCGCTTTTGAAAAACCCTTGTGAACATGACCCATAGTTTGTTGATACTCATCATGGGAATGCCGTTGCATGTCTATTATTAATATTCGGCCGCAATTTCTTACTACTCGGCAAGCCTCCTGGATAGCTTCTTGTGCTGGTTCTATGTGGTGTAGGACTAAACAAAACAAAGCAACATCGAGCGACCCACTCTTCAGCGGTAGGTCGTTTGCATCTCCTTCGATAAACTCAATATTCGAAGCAAGGTCGGGTCGCTGTTTTGCTTGCGTGAGCATTGATTGCTCTCGGTCGACACCAACAACACTATGGACATATGGTGCGACAAGCGATGCAGCGTTTCCAATACCACAACCAATATCTACAACACGAAGGGATGGGTCGAGTAATGAAAGAAGTGCTGTTGAAGTAAATCGGTCACCAAAAAGATCTCTGCGAACCGCTTCCCAATCGCTCCCAACATTTTTAAAAAAAGTTCTACTATCAGAATGTCGTTGTGCGAGTACTGCTACAAGGCGTTCCTCATCATCGTTTGCTCCAGGAAGGTGGTTTGAATTTGCGATGGCAATCTTCCACAATTCTGTTGCTTCTGCAGTCATGGTTGATGCAACACGGTAAAGACCCGTAGTACCAACGGTCCTTCTTGCAACAAACCCAGCCCCAAGTAAAAGTTTAAGGTGTCTAGAAACGGTTGATTGTGGGAGTTGTACAACGTCAGCAACCTCACCAACACTTAATTCTTGTGTGCTGAGAATCCGAAGTATTCTCAAACGAGCGCAATCATTGAGCGCTGAGAGTGAGTCAAGAAAAAACGTTGAGCCGATGGTGGTCATTCAACAGCATCATCGACGCCCGTCATGGTTGGGCCAGGCACAATGCCATGTGCCCGAAGGGCGTTTGAAATGTCTTCGTTTGTTGGCTCGATAATCCACGCCTCTTTCCAGTGTGTTACTGCAACGGCGTCATCACCGAGTCGCTCAGCGAATGTTGCAGCAATCACGTGCGGTTTTGCATCAGTACCATCGCTTAGGTTTATTGCTGTGTTAATCGCAGTTACTGCTGAATCAGGATCATCGATTTCCATTGTGTATTCTGCAAACACTGTCCACGCTCGTACACTTTCTACTCTTCTGGCTCGTTCCAACAAATACGTAAACAACAAATCTCGCTCTCCACTTAGAAGAAGTGATTCAGCATACATATCTGAAATCTCGGTATCGTTAGGACGAAGTGATTCTGCAACAGCTAGCGATTGCGTTGCCTTTTGGGGTTCGCCCATTTCTAAATAGCACTTTCCAAGTTTGTATTGCGCTTCCCAATCACCAGGATGTTGAGAGGTCGCCTTGGTAAACGCGCTAGCCGCATCTGACCAACGGTTCTGCCACATTGCATAGTTTCCCTGTTCAAGCAGCGCTGTGTTGCTTGGTTGCCCGCAGCCGACAATTGTGAGAAACGATGTGCAGAGTAATACCCAAACGAATGATTTTGGAGCGGAAGTAGTGTGATGTTTCATGGCAAGTCTTTCTCTTTTATCTAATGTGGCATCGATTTTGTTGTTCCAACATGATACGGTAGCAATTCACTTATTGCATACAATCTCGCCGTAAAGGGGGTGAAATGTTCGTTCTTGAGTACAGATTTCGATTCAATGGGACCGTGTACCCCCCGTGTGATACTCTATTATGTAAACAATAACCAGGAGTTTGTCATGTCATCCCCCACGAAAGAATCACCATTCCCCACTGTAGTTCTTAACCACGAGTTGCCAGATGGAACATCGCACTTCGATTGGCTTCTGGCAGTGGATGCAAAAGGCGAAAAACCGCTTATCAGTTTTAGGTTAGAAGAACGACCAGACTTGGTGAGCGAAAGTCGCTGGATAGACCTAGATGCACGACCAGATCACCGATCAGAGTATCTCACCAACGAGGGAAGACTTGAGGGAGATCGTGGAACAGTGAAAAGAATGGCACGTGGAAAAGTGTTCATGTGGAAAGAAATTCAATCCGGTTGGAACATGATGGTGAAATGGGCTGATGGGGAACTTACAGAATATGAGATTATTTCTGGCGAAGGCATTTTGGCATTTAGAAGAATATTTGAAGACCAATCACAAGATCCACCACCACCACTACCCAAAGCGGTAGTTGACGTTCCAATAGAGTCAACAGAAGAACACATGGGTCTGACTCGGAAAATAACAGCGTTTGGAAATACCAAAAAGAAAGAAAACAATTGGTCTAGGGTTCCAAACACAAATGGTACCGGTGCAACACATGTGAAAACGTTTCACAGCAAACTAACTGACGACGCACTGACGTATGTTGATACGCTTATTAATGCATGGCTTGATGAAAACCCAGAATTTGAAGTCAAATTAGTAACAACCACAATAGGAACGTTTACCGGAAAAATAAAAGAGCCTCACCTAATTTGCCAAGTCTGGGTGTAATTCTAGACAATGAAAAAAGAAGAGCATGTATGTGTTTGTCACAGGGTTTCTCTGTCTAAACTTCAATCGTATCTCCAGCGAGAAAAACCTAAGGTGGCCTCGCAGTTATCAGAATGCCTTGATGCTGGAACATCTTGTGGCTGGTGCATCCCGTTTTTAGAAAAACTACACAAACAACACGTTCTTGGAGAACCCATGGACCTCACAATTAATCACAAAAAATATGTTGAGCGCCGTGTAGCTTACCAACAGAACAAGCGCAACTCTTAAACAACAAAATGTAATGGTTGCACAACTTCAATCAACCAGCGAATAATCATTGTTCGTTTGTTGTCGATTGGTGGGTTGAGTTAGTTACCCAGTTCGCCAAGAATTTGCTCAAGCCGATTGATTACAATCGCCATCGACTCTGGACGGTCTTCGACTCTTGGTTGGACGCAATCCATAATTTGTTTTGATAGAAGGGCGTGAATGCGTGGGTTTCGTTCGTGTGGTGGGCTAGGAAGCTTAACCTTGTCGGTATCGACAGCTCCACCGACAAGACTGTTGTTTGTGTCCTTTGGTGGCATAGCTGTAGGAATAATGTCTCCAACAAGAACCCAATACATGGTTGCTCCAAGATTGTAAATATCTGTCTTTTGAGTAATTTCTTTTCTATGTGCTTGTTCGGGAGCCATATATCCTGGTGTTCCCTGTATTCGTTTCTTAATCGTTCCAATGGCACAAGCTTGCCCGAAGTCAATAATTTTAACAGTTGAACCATCTTCAACAAGAACGTTGTTTGGTTTAATATCAGCGTGCACGTAACCACGACCATGCATATGTGCAAGACCTCTTGCGACCTGCAAGAACACATGTACAGCGTGTTTATGGTTCCTTGGAAGTTTCTCCTCGAGAGTGTCAGCGTCAACCAACTCCATTATGAGGGAAATCGCAGTGACCTTTAACATTTTTCGGTGTTTAACAAGTTTTCGAACCCGACGAATTGTCTCATGATCTAATTTAGAGCAAATAACGTACTCTTTCTCAACCTGATCCAAAAACCGCTGAGATTTCTCATCTGTCTTTTCAACGTGCTTTAACGCTGAAACCTGCTTATCCTTGGGGTTTTGAACAGCGTACAACACCGAAGCAGCACCCTCGCCGAGTCGAGCAAGAACGTTGTATTGACCTATTTTTTTAGGTTGAGATGTTGTCACTGTAGTCATATTGTATCAATCTACCCCAATACCCATTCCGACCGGAGCATGAAGATGTGATGTGTAGCCTACACTGATAAAGTGTCTAAATCAATGTTTTTCACAAAAAGTCAACGATTTGTAGTCGGAGAAATGTCGAGTAATTGGCTTCTAAACTGTGCTTCTGCAAAATATTTACCTGGAGAAGCAGTGTTACCACCCATTTCATGAGCAAGCAGAACCCTACTTGGAGGGATTGAGAGGTCCACTTGGAGCCTTTGAACTAGGTGTGACAGGTTAACGAGTTGTTGGTCGGTAAATGGCCTACGATTACCGTTTCCAACCAAACAAATGCTGATTGTGCCATCAATCCACTTAGAAGTATCTACACCTATTGGTTTAGCACCTGCCACTTGATCAAGCCATCGATATCCCACATGAACCGTGCCATCGCCAAAACCGTTCCCGTTTCCAATGAGAAAGTGATATCCAAGTCCGCTGAGTCCGGAATTTCGATGAGACCGGTCTAGAAATTCAGGGCTACCACCTGGTTGTCCTAGATGATGAATAACGATGGTGTTCCAACGGTTCGCATCCTCACCAACCACAGCAACTATATCTTGTTCAGGCCGCTCGTTTACTGGAGAAAGTTTTGTTAGAAGAATACCATTTTGAATATCATTGCTACCAAGCTGGAGCACAAACAAGGCACAAGGGATGGCAAAGAAAAAGGCGACCCAAACAATCTGGGTTCTCTTAGATAGCATCCGTGCTGAATTCATGGTCATTCGGGGCAATTCCTTCGCCAGTGACATGATGTCGTCACCGCTATTATTCTATCGGACAGACACCCACTGTGGACTTTACAAAGCCCCATATCGGACGGAAAAGTAAGTTGGCTCTGACCCGAATAAATCAGTTGAATCTCTTTTGCTTAATCTTTGTGTCCAAGACGTGCACGAAGTGCTGGCTCTGGAAGACCAAACGGATCAGATTGTTCAGTAATTTGCGGACCATATCGCATCGTGTTATATGCTTCGAATTGAGTTCGTGGCATATTTTTTTTGAACAGAGATTCTCGACGACAGCCACACACCGAAACAGAAACCACAACTAGAAGAATTACGTTAATCCTTCTGCTTGGCGTTTTCAAATTCCTACTCATCTGTTGGAAGACTCGAAAGTATTTCATCAATGAGACCGTACTCAAGCATCCCTTTTGGATCGAGCCATTTATTACGTTCACAGTCGTCATGAATAGTTTTCTGTTTTTTACCAGTAGCATCTGCGTAGATTTCAAACAAAATGTCTCGGAGTCGAAGCATTTCGCGTGCTTCAATTTCAAGATCAGTTGCTTGGCCCTCTAGAACACCACTAAGAAGTGGTTGGTGCATCAGGTTCTTAGAATGAGGCAAAGAAAATCGTTTCCCCTTTGTTCCACTCGAAGCAATGACCGAACCCATTGATGCGGCCTGTCCAACGATATATGTTGCAATGTTGCATTGGATGAAGTGCATCGTGTCGACAATCCCAAGCCCAGCAGTAACAGAACCGCCCGGGGAATTGATATATAAACTGATATCAGCTTTTGAATCTTCGTTAGCAAGATACAACAGTTGTGCAACAACAAGGTTGGCAGATTCATCCATAACCGGACCACCCATAAAGATAATTCGATCGTTGAGTAGACGAGAGAAAATGTCGTAGGAGCGTTCACCCCGTCCAGTTTTTTCTATGACGATTGGTACAAGTGTGGACATCGTGTTTATGCTTTCTTCTTGTCTTCGTGGTGTTCAAAAACCTCATCAACGAGGCCGTACTCTTTTGCTTCTGCTGCTGAGAAGTACTTGTCACGTTCACCATCTGCAGCAACTGTTTTAGTTGTTTGACCCGTATGGGAAGAAATAATACTGTTTAGAGTTGCTTTGGCACCGATTATTTGCTCAGCTTGGATTTGAATGTCGGTTGTTTGACCAGTTATTCCGCCATAAGGTTGGTGAATCATAACTTTTGCATGTGGCAAAATGTGACGTTTTCCAGCTTCGCCAGCACAAAGCAGAACAGCTGCTCCGCTATATGCGCGACCAATACAATAGGTTGCAACATCAGATGAAATGAACTGCATTGTGTCATACATTGCGAGTGTGTCATCGACTGCACCGCCAGGGCTGTTGATATAAAGATTTATCTGCTGTCCACGCTTTTGATCTTCAAGGTACAGCATTTGCATCATGACGCGTGCGGCTGATGCTTGATTAATCTCACCAATCAAGAAAATAACGCGGTTTTCTAACATCAACTCATCGAGCGTCATCTCGCGAGTTCTCTGGTAACTAGAAGCCACGATGGGTGGTGTGGGTGAACCGTTGATAGCTCGTACGAGGTCAACGCCAGTAGTAGTTTCGATAGTTTGTTCTGTCATCATAGAGTTGGTTTTCTTCCGAGTTGGCATCATAGCAGGACGGCCCAGATTGCGGAATCCTAAAAGCGGTCGCTTTGCCCAACAGTTGGAGGACCTTGCGTGTCTTCGGGATCGTCATCCCTATTGAGCGGAAGTAAAATGACGCACTGGGTACCGCCGCTTGGAACTTCAAACAATTCGATTGTTCCCATATGCTCATGAACCACTTTTCGTGCAACGGCAAGCCCAAGACCTGTTCCCCGTTGTCCTTTTGTAGAATGGAAGGCGCGGAAAACATGATCTTTGCTGTCCTGTTCAACTCCACAACCATTATCAGTAATAGCAATCCGGACATGTTCGCAAGGGTCATCGATAGTAATTTGTATGGTTACGACTCCCGTTTTTGATGGAGATGCATCAATTGCGTTATTTAATACATTTAATAACACCTGCAAGATAGCTGTCGAGTCGATTGGAACAGGTGGCATATCTGGAAGAACAGAGATGTTCAGGGCCACATTTCTTCGCTCACACGCACCACGGACAAGTTCTACGGCGTCTTGCACGATGGGGTCAAATTGAACAAGAGAAAGTTCTGTCGTGTTTGATCGTGACCAAGCGAGCATGTTGAAGGTTAATGCATATACTCGATCAAGGTTGCGTGCCAAAATCGGCCACCCTTCTCGGGCAAGTTCAAGATCTCCTCTGCCAAGTGCGAGATCAATGGCCCCCGCGCCGCTTCGCAACCCTTGCAACATATTTTTAACGCTGTGGCTAATTGAAGCAACCGTTTCACCCATTGCGGCCAAACGCTCGTGTTGAAGGCGGTTGTGTGCAAGGAAAGCAGTGAGCAACGCTAGACCACAATGAGAACACGCTGTTGAGAGGAGTTCCGATTCGTTTTCTGACCAGCGACGGTTTTCCGAGGTTATTTCAAGAAGAATTGCACCAAGTACATTTCCATGAGCACTTAACGGAGCACACAGCGCAGATTGAACACCACTCTTGATAACACCCTCGTCGTGTGTAAATCGAATATCTTTAATTACACTTGGAATTTTGATTACGGTTTTTTCAGTACAAGCATGCAAAATTATTGCTTCAGAAAAGGTGTCGGCATAATTTTTGATTCGCTTAGAGTTTGCGTCGATTGTAGTTCCGATTTTATTATCATCATCAAACAAGACACCAACACATCTGTCTGGCTTTAGCTCATCAACCAGAATTGCAACCAGGTGGCGAAGGATTGCAGTGATGTCGAAGGAACCAGCTGTTGCAGCGGTAAGTCGGTGCACCATTCGAAGGTGATTCCTTGCAGCTTCAAGTGAGTGCGGTGACGTAACAACAATCGATTCTGCACTTGTATCTAGGTTAACGTCTCCCGAAAAAGAGTCATCAAAAACAGATGCCTTCTCGGTAATTCTAAACAAAGTTGCGCCGCATCCAACCTCATCACCTATTCTCAAGGCAACACGTTGGCTAAGCAGACGACCGTTTAAAAACGTGCCGTTTGCTGAAGATAAGTCTCGTAAATACCATTTCCCACTATCTGGAGTGAGTTCGGCATGTCTACGGCTTATTGTTCTGTCGCTCAATGGCAGTGCTTCAGAAGATCGCCCGATTAGTTGTGGTTCATCTGTTGGGAGCGGAAATACACCTCCTAAATCTGGACCTTCGATTACCTCAAGAACCAACATTTGCACATCGTACAAGACACGGTCTTGTTAAGATGGCACCCATGGCAAAGCAGCCAAAATTTACATCATCAATGCGAATGATAATTTTGCATGGTAAAGAACCTTTTTTGATGTCGAGATACACCTGCGACCTTGAAAAGGCGCTTGAAGCAGAGTTCGGTGAAATTGATCAGGTTTGTTTTGATGGGGAATCAATAGATTTGGCGTCTGTTCTTGATGAGGTCCGTACCTTTGATTTATTAATGCGACACAAACTTGTCATTGTTGATCATGCAGACGCATTTTTGGCATCTAAGGGTTCGGATACGAAACAAACTAGAAAAGCAATGGAGCGATATGCAGAGTCCCCAGTTTCGTCAGCAACACTATTGCTCAGAGCCACAACTTGGCGCCCCGGAAAATTAGATAAGGCGGTAGCAAAAATTGGGCTTGTGTATAAATTGCAAAACTACAACGAAACCGACACGATGCGTTGGTGTGTCGCTCGGTGCGAAAAAGAATATGGCTGCGTGTTGCATTCCCAAGGCGCACAACTTCTTGTACAGAGAATAGGATTATCCCTCACGCGGCTTGATTCCGAACTTGGAAAGTTATCCGCGAAAGTGGCACCAGAAACAACGATAGAAAAAAGTGACGTGGTTGAAATGGTTGGTCTAAGCCGTGAAGAGCAGGCATGGGAAATACAGTCCATTTTGTTAACGGGGAACGAAAAAGCATCGTTAACAAAACTTGGCGAATTACTAGATATTTCAAAACAACCTAGAGAATTATTAATGTGGTCAGTTGTTGATTTAACAAGGCGACTCAGTGCTGCTTCAACGATGTTTGACAACGGACAATCGAGTGGAGACATTCGCAAAACACTAAAACTTTTCGGTGATGGCGGAAACCGTATGCTTTCTGTGGCAAAACAAAAAACATCAAAGCAACTTGCAGAGTTGTTCACCGAAGCCGTCGCAGTAGATGCACGCACAAGAAGTGGCACACTTGATGGAAGGCGTGGGCTTGAAGCGCTTTCACTTCGTGTTTGTCGTGGAATTCGATAACTATGTAATTAGAGAACAGCCAGTCATTTCCAACGGTTTTTGGATACCAATGATGTGGAGCATGGTCGGTGCGATATCGGCGAGTATGCCGCCACTTCTTAGTTGAGCAGAGTTCCACTGTTCACCAACAAGATGTAACGGAACGTCATACGTTGTGTGCGCGGTATCTGGGCTGTTAGTCTCCGAGTTCCATGTTCGTTCAGCATTTCCGTGATCGGCGGTAATAATGAGGGTTCCGCCTTGATTGCAAGTTGCATCGATGATTTTCCCGCAACACTCATCAACAACCTCGACAGCATTTATTATTGCAGGCAAATTGCCAGTGTGCCCGACCATGTCGCCGTTTGCAAAATTAACAATAATGACTGATGGGCTCTGGTCTCTGGATAATGCATCGACAACTATTTGGCAAACCTGGTGCGCTGACATTTCTGGCTTTTGGTCGTATGTTGAAACATCCGTTGGGCTAGGAACTAAAACCCTCACTTCTCCATCAAATGGATTTTCTCGGTAATCATTAAAAAAGAAAGTGACGTGTGGGAATTTTTCTGTTTCGGCGCATCTCAATTGCGTTAACCCAGAAGAAGATAATACGTCCCCAAGAATATTTTTCATTGGTTCTGGTTTGTTGAATGCAACAGCTGTTACAGGTAAATCTGATTCGTAGTTTGTCATTGTGGCAAAAAACAAATCCTTAAACTCATCACCCCTAGAAAAAGAACCCCTTGGAACACAAGACCACTCCTCATCATTAAGCACAAAAGCCCTGCTTAATTCACGTGGTCTGTCGCCTCGATAATTGAAGAAAAACACCCCGTCGCCATTTTGCACAACACCGATGGGCTCATTCTTATCATCAACAATTTGAGTAGGAACAATAAACTCGTCACCAATTTGATTTTGATTGCTTGGGTGTTCGTAATATTGGGAAACAGCATCAGACGCACGAAATGCTGTTCGAGTTTGGGGCAAACCATCACGTAACGGATGCGTTGTATGTCGCCCTGTCATTGCTTCAAAAGCAAGGGAAACGCGCTCCCACCGATTATCACGATCCATTGCCCAAAACCGTCCCATCACAGATGCTATGCACGCGCTTGTCCCTCGGATGTGGTTTTCAAGTTGTTCTACAAAACCTAATCCCGCGCTTGGTGAACAATCACGACCATCCGTAATAACATGAATAAAAATATTTGTATTTGTTGGTGCTGCATCAAGCAACGCAAACAGATGCGCAAGATCACTATGCACTCTGCCATCACTCACAAGACCAACAATGTGCACAGCGTGTTTACCAGTTCCAATAGAAAATAAATCTGTGATAACAGGGTTTGTTCTAAACTCTCCGCTTTCTGCTGCAATATTTAATCGCATCAGTTCCTGCGGGACTATTCGACCAGCACCAATGTTTTGGTGTCCAACCTCACTGTTTCCCATGACCCCTTCCGGTAATCCGACATGTTCTCCACATGTTCCGATTAGAGTAGTTGGGCATGTTTCCCACAGCCTGTCTGCAACCGGTGTGTTTGCTTGGACTATTGCGTTATATTCATCCATAGACGGATGAGGGTTTTTGCCCCACCCATCTCGAACGATAAGCACAACTGGCTGAGGTTTACTTGTCATATTTTTTCTTCATTCGTTTCAATTCGCGTTCGTTTCGCCCTTTAGCGTTCGGAAGTAAATTATCAATGATATCTAGGATTGCGTTGGTACCTCTCTTTGAAACGAGCCTATCTGCAATAACTTTTAGATCGTCGACCTGATAAGGACTTCGTAAATTGTCAATAAGCAATTGGATCGATGTTGTTGGGGATATCCCAGCAAGTTGCCATAACATGTCTTGCTCAAGTCGGGTTGGGTTTTTGGTTTTTAAAAATGCCCACATGAAATTATCAGTGTTTTGTTGGCGGAATAAAGCGGGCATCGCCGCTCTTGCGGTCTTGGGTCCAGCAACACCCATATTTGTGGCAAGTTGCCAAAGGTTAGTAATCATTGAATCTTGACCCAGAAGAGCAATGGTATGTATTGCAGCGGCAAACGATTCATCGCTTGGATTGTCGTTTGCTGTTTGCATTGCGTTTTTTGCAAGTGCTGCTACATCTTGATAGTCGGACCGCTGAATTGCTGGGTTCACTATCCTTGTCACCGAGTTTTTTGGTGGACACAACATTAACGGGTCACCAATAGTGTTTATTCGCCACGGTTTTGAGTAAACAAAATCACCAGCGCACCATCTTGATGCAAGAAGAAATGGAACCAAACTCATAGTTCTTCTCATGATTTCAGTTTGGGGAACAAACGCCTGCAACATTGGCTCGTGTGAGGAACCAACATATGCATAGACTCCACGAGACAACCAAGTTCCACCGACAGTCGTTCGACCAGACGGGTTTTTGAGTGACCAACTATGTAAAAAATAAAGAGCCGAAGGCATATCTAACAATGGAATCCATGTTGGTGCTGTTCGCTCGTCGGCCATGTCAAAAAAATCTTGATTGCCTTTTGACGTAAAGTAAATTACATCAGCACGAATGCCACCCGCTTCGGCTTCTTGTAGTGATTGCAGGGTGCCATTGGTTTTGGTTGCATCAATGCCGAATTTTGGAAGAATTTCTAATATATTTCCAGTGCCATATTTCTCCCAACCCCCTTTGTTTGGATATGTGTTGCAGAACCAATACCTAGTTCGATCTAAAAACAAACTGCACATAGCCATGTACGCAGCATTTGCTTTGGATCCAAAAATCCAACCAGTCCATGCAAATCTCTCGCCAATTTCATTACGCCCGATGACATCACTAACTGCAACGGGGTTTTCTGTTGCTGCAGAATAATTAACCCTTGCTGGCAAAGACATACAAACCGTCAGCGCATCTACCTCATCACCAATCACATCAAAAGCAAGACCGGTCTTTGAAAGTGTTTTGTGCACTTCTCTCACCAACGAAGTTGTTTTGGATTCGATTAAAATATTCTTATCCGCTTCCCAGTTGCTTGGCATGAAAGCAAGAAGTTGACCCCTGCCTGCTGCAAGTGCAACCGCAGCAGTTCGCGCGGAATCAGTTGTCGATGTAATTACAACCCCAAGTGGAGGCAATTTAATTTCATCAAGTGCCTGTTTAACCGTGCCTTCGCCACCCCACGCGGCAGCAACTGTTTGTTGCATTGCGCTTCCCACGTCTCCTACTTTCCCAACAGAATCCCTGATCCAAACTTTTTCTGGCGAAAATCGACGAACGAATTGCGACACTCTCGTTTCTTGGTTGAATAAAACTGGCCAACGCCGCGTTGGTGACCAACGTGAAATTTCATCTAAGTATGTGGCTTCGTCAGGAACTAGAACGACTTGGTTAACAACTGGTAATTTTTTTTGTACAGCCGCGACTTTCGCTCCAAGTTTTTTTGCGGTCTGAAGCTCAAAGGTTTGGGCAGTGGGGTTCTGGCACAGCGTGATGGCAATAAAAAAAGTTAGCATTACAATCGATGTGGGTTCAAAATAACATTATCTCTACCAGGCACGATGACATCTGCAATTTCAACACACTCTCTAAACGATTCTTGGGCGAGTTCGATGTTTGCAGCGTTAGATAGTACGCTTCCTTTGATAACATGTTCGCGTGTCGGAACCGTATCACCACAGATAAGTATTGTTCGACTTGGGGTTGGTAGCAATAACCCACAACTTCCATGTGTGTATCCGGGAACTGGGAACAAATCTACACCTGAGAACATATTGTCATTTGGGACTTCAAAAGAGGAGAGTAAACCTCTGTGGCTTTCTAAGAGATTGGCAAGTTCATCATCTCCATCTGCACGCAACAAATCATCCTGAATGGTTTCAGCCGCACAGAGGATTTCTGGCTCGTGCATGAACCACTTAGCATGTTGAAGATCAACAAGGGTTCTTCTTCTGTCGGGATCAAAACTGGTTAAAAAAACGTGGGTGATTTCTGATAGCCCTAAGCCCCAGCGTTCGTGTAATCTTGCATCGAGCATGAGTGGTGGCAGTGATGGGTCAACAAGAAGTATCGCATCCCCACTTTTGATGACGGTTGTTGTTGCGTGACCAGTTCGCAGCGGTCCACTCTCTTTCCAAAGAGGGTTTGAAGCAAGCGTGCCAATGGAAGCTATTCTCCACTCCATCGATTACTCAATATGAGCGTCTTGTCCAAGCGTGTGCAGTGAACTTGTTGGGTCTGATTGAAGTGCCTTAATTTTATTGATGACTAGTGGCGGAATAATACTTCTAAGCCGTTCAACATCACCGCCAAGAGCAGCAATTTGCCGAATTAAACTAGAAGAAGTAAATGCATACGCTTCACCAGTAACAATAAAAACAGTTTCCATATTGGCAACTTGACGATTTGTTATTGCAAGTTGGGTTTCCATGGCAAGATCGGTTACATTTCGAATCCCTCGCAGCAGTGCGGAGGCACCAGAATTTTTCGCAAAATCAACAGTAAGACCACCATATTGTTTAACAGTTACAGGAGCAAGATCAGGATTGTCTTGAACCAACTCCTTAATCAGAGTTGTCGCTATTTCAACCCGCTCGTCAAACGGGAAAAGTGATTGTTTCTCGGGATTGTGCCCTATACCAACAATAATTTGGTCAAACATTCCTCTTGCACGTGCTATTACATCAAGATGACCACTCGTAATTGGGTCGAATGAACCTGCATAGATGGCGATATGTTCTTCCATTGCCGTAATTGTACGGGCAACCGGCATAACCGTCACAACCCGATCAGGAATTTGAAATCTACACTTGCATTAGCAAACATCGTATTCGATAGTAGGTGGCAAATAGTTTTCTTTTCTCCTCCATTGCAATGGTCCACCCCACGCGGTGGACCACATTCTCCCCTTCGGTCGAAACTCTAATCGACCAAAAAACAGGGTCCCCACCTATTAGGCGGGGACCCGTTTTTGTTCCAAAAACTGGTTATACGGTTGCGACTTGTGGGAAATCAACAACAGTATCGTTGATGTGATTGTACAAACTGGTAAACGTCATGATTGAAATTCCTGCAACTACTTCAATTGCAGCTTCTGTACTAAAACCAGCGTCCATAAACGCCTCTAGTGTTTCGTCACCCACGTTTCCATATGTGTCGAGGGTTTCGGCAGTGAAGTTTATAAGTGCTTGGGTTTTTGGGTCATCACTGTGACGGCGGCGAATGTTTAAACAATCTTCTTCTGAAATGCCCAGGCCAGACGAAACCATTGTGTGTGCAGCTGTGCAGTATTCGCAATGCATTTTTTCGGCAGCGAGAAGTTGTACTACTTCGCCTTCTTGCGGTGTGAGTCCGCCACCCTTGGATCCCTTGCCCCATGCCATGAATGCTTCAAAAAGGGCTGGGTGTGCAGCAAGACCCTTGTAAATGTTAATTTGTTTCGCTTTAAGTGGTCCGTTGAGCAAATCTGCTCCAGCGCCTGTATCAGTTGTTGGGTCAATATTTTTTAGTCGTGGCATGTGTGCCTCCTTTGTTGCGATAAATATATAGAAATGTTCCGATATGTCTAATTATAACACACCTTCTTTATTCTGCAAGCGATGCAAGACCAGCAGTATCTAAAATCATCTTGAAATTGTCAGAAAAAACAAAGTTGTGTTCGGGGAATTCTGTTCCAGCCATGTTTTTATCGATATGGCTAAAGAGCAAGTCAACCCTCCCCACTCGCTCCCAAGCATCACCGCCGGCAACCCTTCGGTCAATGAACCCACAAGTTGCTGCCCCAGATTCATCTATGTTGTCTATTGATGCTTCAAACCGAACGGTATCACCAGCGGTTACATCAGAATCTAAAGTTGCTTTTGCGATTTTTGCGAGAATGACCTTTTCCTTGAATTTGTTCACGCTTCCCACAAGAATACCAGCAGTTTGTGCCATTCCTTCAATCATGAGAGAAAACGGCATAATTGGTTTTCCACCAATGATGTGGTCGTGCAGGTAATATTCTGAGAGAGAAACATTCTTGATAGCAACAAGTTGTTTGTCGGCATCGTACTTAATAATGCAATCAATCCAAAGCCAACGCATGTGTTATCCAGCGAGTTTAATTTCAACAAAATTAACAAGGGAATTAACAGTAATCAAATCCCCAATTTTTGAAACTTCCAGATCACCTTCACCATAAGCACCAAAATCCACGTGCGTCATTCTGCCACGTAACATTTCTAGCCCATTATCAGTAAGTTTTCCATCGGCAACCCACTCTTCATTTTCGGTGAGGTTTTCTGGAAAGAGTTCACCTTGCGAAATTTTGAAGTCGAATGTTTTTTCTAACCTAAACACAATGTCAAGAAAATCAATGGATTCAGCACCAAGGTCAGCGGTCAGGCTTGCATCAGGTGTTACTTCATCTTCATCTACACCAAGGGCGTCATCGAGAACCTCTTGGATTTTTTCAAAAATATCATCGCGGCTCATGACCGTCTCCTGTAATAAAATCTTTAGGACATACGAACGGGGCGTATGGTAAACCGCCCAGCAACGGCTGTCTCAGTTTCTTCAGAATCATTTTTTAAAACAGCTCCCCTGCCCCTGCAGGCGAATGAGCCATCTTCATTTGTTTTTACAATCGTAATTTCCACCCTTAATTGATCATTTGGCTTGACCATTGCACCGTATTTAATCGCCTTAACCTCTCCAAGGACGAGTCGTTGCCCATCTCCTGAACAGAGTTTTGAGGCCGCCTGAACCATTGACTCAAGCATTAGAACTCCTGGCATGATTGGAAACGTAGGAAAATGATCCCGAAGGTACCCATCGTCCTCGTTGATTTGCTTTATTGTCACAATTCGGTCATCTGATTGCTCGAGGACCTGATCTATAAAATTAAACTTCATTCCGCGGGAATTATACTGGGGACTGTCCCCAGGGGACAGTCCCCCAAAAATCAACCGAAAACTTACTAAACGCATATGTAACATCACATTTCTTTCGTTTTTTATGGGGACAGTCCCCTGGGGACAGTCCCCAAAAGGGCTTGGCAAATGGTTGAAATTTAGGTATCCTGTGGCGTTCTGAAGTCCCGTTTGTAGGGATGCATTTTTCAACCGTAAACATCTAATTCTCGGATTCAATAATGTCCACAAATGGCACAATAATTCAAGTTATCGGTTCAACTTTTGATGCTCAGTTTCCAGCAGACGAACTGCCAGAAATCTACAACGCACTCGAGGTCGAAATCGATAACGCTGGTGAAAAAATTAAACTCGTTGGTGAAGTAAGCAAGCACTTAGGAGGCGGAAAGGTTCGCTGCGTCTCACTTGGTAGTACAGATGGTCTTCGTCGCGGGCAAGAGTGTTCAAATACTGGTTTGCCAGTTACAGTTCCTGTCGGCGAGGGCGTTCTTGGCAGAGTCTTTAACTTGTTTGGCGATCCAGTTGACGAACGCGGAGATGTTCCTCACGAAAAACGTATGCCAATTCACGCCACACCACCACTTATTGCTGATCTCAACCCAAACTCTGAAATCCTCGAGACAGGTATCAAGGTTGTTGACCTTCTTTGCCCATTTGTTCGTGGTGGTAAGATTGGTCTGTTCGGTGGTGCGGGAGTTGGTAAAACAGTCATTATTCAAGAAATGATTGCTCGTGTTGCACGCGACTTTGATGGATACTCAGTATTTGCTGGCGTTGGCGAACGAACTCGCGAAGGAAACGACCTCTGGCTTGAAATGCAAGAAGCCCAATTTACAAACGATCAGGGTGAAACTGTTTCTGTTCTTGATAAAGTTGCGATGGTCTTCGGTCAAATGAATGAGCCACCGGGTGCTCGACTTCGTGTTGCTCTTTCAGCACTCACAATGGCAGAAAATTTCCGTGATGAATCCGGCAAAGAAACACTTCTTTTTGTTGACAATGTTTTCCGTTTCACACAAGCTGGTTCTGAAGTTTCAGCGCTTCTTGGTCGTATGCCATCTGCTGTGGGGTATCAACCAACCCTTTCAACCGAAATGGGCGAGCTTCAAGAACGAATCACTTCAACTAGCAAGGGTGCGATTACATCAGTGCAGGCGATTTACGTTCCTGCGGATGACTTGACTGACCCTGCTCCAGCAACAACGTTTGCTCACTTAGATGCATTTGTTGTTCTTGAACGAAAAATAGCTGAAAAAGGTATTTACCCAGCGATTGACC
>JACNLO010000021.1 GCA_014381555.1 Planctomycetota bacterium
CGTTGGTTGTTGAGCCAAGCATTATCTTGGTTCTTTAATTGGGCGACTTCGCCCTGTAATTCGGTGACCATCTGGCGTAGTTCCGCAACACCAGCTTGATCTGGGTTAATGTCCGCCGCCGCAGCGGGGACAAACAATAATGAAAGTACCATCCACTTTTTCATTGGACTATCTCCTTTGTTGTGGTACAGAGCACTGGGTGCTTCTGACCGGTTTCATTGTGAAAAGAATCACGAACATGGCAGAGATGCTAACAAATAAAATCGGAAAATGGGCTATTTTTGGACTAAATTGTGAAAAAAATCACAAATAATTCAATTTCGGGCTCAATTTCACCCAAAACATTATTAAGATATGTCTAGTAATTTTATAAACAAGATAAAAACATCCCAAAGTATAGATTGGATAGAATCCATGACCAAACAACCACCATCAGGTTTAGCCAAACAATCAGTTGTTGTCGGGAGTTGTGGTTTTCGTGCGATTCGCTACTTACGCTTTTGTAGGCGATTCTGGTGGGTTATTGTAATTGTTACTTTTCTTTTTCTAGGTTCAGCCATAAGGATTAGTGAATATGCAACGAGCCGCGCAACTTTCTGTGGTAGTTGTCATGTCATGGAGTCGTACTATGATTCTTGGGAACACGATATACATTCCAAAGAAGGCGTTCTTTGTGTTGACTGTCATTACGCGCCCGGTCAAAAAACTACGATTGCTGCAAAACTACGAGGTCTTTCACAACTTAGCCGTTATGTTGCAGGAGCATTTGGAGAAACGAGGCCAAGGGGACACGTCTCAAGTGCATCTTGCGCAACAGCTGCATGCCATCCAAGTGGCAGTTTTGAAACTGACGAGTTACAACTTAATAGTCACGTATCAGAAACAAATTGCGATTCGATTAAACCATTTACTCATGAACCGCATTTGGGTGAACTTGATTTTGGTGCAACTCTGCAATGCGCAACTTGTCATGAACACCGTGCAGGCAAAGAACATTTAGCAACCTATAAACAAGCCTGTTACTTGTGCCACTTCAACCAAAAACAATTTAACACTGATCGCGCCTCGTGCTTGTCATGCCATGACGTCCCTGATGTCATTATTCATGAAACAGCAGATGCTAATCCAATCACACACCAAGTGTTGATTGATCGCGGTACCTCATGCGTTGGATGCCACCGAGATGTTGTTCACGGAGGTGGAGAGGTATTCCCTGAACGGTGTAGAACATGTCACGACCAACCAGATATGTTGAAAATACTTCCTGGCTCCTTCGGAGAATGCGAGCATGACACAGATGAAGAAACAAGCAGTTGCACAACTTGCAATGAAGCTCACGAGTTTGAATTACAAATGCATAAGGCGCATGTTGAACCACAAGCTGCTAATTGCTTTGATTGTCATCTTGAGATATCGCACAAACGCGTGGAGCAACCCTTAAAAGAGAATTTAAATGACTGCAGATCTTGCCATCACAACACACACGATGCGACATTAGCACTTCTTGAAGGTCGGTCTGGTGTTGCCCACGATGCGCAAATAATCAAACCATTTCTTATGGGCTCTGTGAATGCAGTTTGTGATTCTTGCCACATCGTAGAATCAATGACTGAATTGCATGCGACAGTAGATCGTGCAGACAATGAATCTTGCAGTTCATGCCATGGTTCACAGTACAAAGCTTACGACGTGGCTAGAGAAGTCGCTAGCCGTGAAGAGTTGGAAGCTCTTGAACTTGCGAAAGAAGCGCGAGATGTTCTTGAAGAGGCACCACTGTCTCAATCAGACTTGGAAGTATTTACGCTCTCTCTTGATGAAGCAGACAAAACTTTGGAATACGTGCGTGCAGCAGGGGCAATGCACAATCCAAAAACAGCATCAGAATTACTTAACGGTGTCATGGATGTCTATGAAGACACGATTGATGCCATAACCGAAATCGCTCGTGAACAACGAGAGGGAGATTCACAGTAGCCACTACATATATAAGGAGGCTTGCAATGATACATCTCAACGTACTAGGTCAAAAGCCACAACGTCAAACTAGGCGCGAAGCACTAATTGCGCTTGGTGCTGGCGTTGCTGGCGCAAGTATGCTCGGCCTGCCATCACAGGCAATGGCCATGAGCAGAAGGGGGAACAAGGGTCTACCAAGATGGGGAATGGTTATAGATCTACGCCGTTGCATTGGTTGCAGAGGATGCACCGTTTCATGCAAGGCAGAACACGATGTACCGGTTGGTTCCTTTAACTGTGCAGTCTATCAATCCGAAATTGGTAAATACCCAAACGCAAAGAAAGCTTTTCTTCCAGTGATATGTAACCATTGTTCTGGTGAAGATGGTAAAGAACCACCTTGCGTTGATGTTTGTCCAAACAAAGCAATGGAACGTGCCGTCTATGTAGATGCAAGCGGTAAAAAGCACAGATATCGTAAGGGTGCAACATATCAGAGACCTGATGGAGCAATCCTCATCGATACGGAATACTGCACTGGTTGTGGTAAATGTATCGAAGCATGCCCATACGGCGCTCGTTGGTATCACCCTCATGTTAAAGCGCCTCTGGATCCTTCCAAGCAAGCAGTTGCAAAATGCAACCTTTGTATGCATAGAGTTGAAAAAGGTTTATTGCCAGCATGTGTAAATACATGCCAAGGCAAAGCAAGAATATTTGGTGATTTAAATAATCCAGATTCAGAAGTTAGTCGACTCGTAGCAAAGTTTAGCCTTGAAAAGAATCGCTCTAAAACAACATTGCTTCCTGAAGAAGGAACACAACCAAACGTGTATTACATCGATCCAAATGGTGTCATAAGCGCAATCAAGAGTGGGGGAAAGGAGTTCCAAGATGAAGTTTACTAGACGACATTTTCTAAAAATAGGTGGAACTTCAACTGCGGCAGGAATCGCTCCGCTATTCTTAGCAAGTGAAAATGCTCAGGCCGGTCTCTTTGGTTCTGATGCAGTTGCAACACCTAATTTCCGGCGGGCAGATCAGAACAGTCTGCCTGAAGTAGAAATGAATGGTCCATCAGTTCACAACACTGGCGAGCGAACTTGTATCCCAACAAGTTGTTTGCAGTGCGTGGCAATTTGCGGTGTCAATGCATATCGTGAAGGCGATCAAGCACATGGCCGTATTGCAAAACTTGAAGGTAATCCATATAGCCCAAATAACATGGGCATGACCTGCGCCAAAGGGCAAGCAGGCATGAACCAAACGTACGATCCAGATCGCATCATTTATCCACTCAAACGAGTTGGCAAACGCGGTGAAGGAAAATGGAAACGAATTTCTTGGGACGAAGCATTGACAGAAGTGGCTGAAAAAATGAAAGAGCCACTTGATGCTGGTCACCCTGAAGAAATCATGTTCCATTATGGACGTAGTCGAATCAAACCATGGGTTAAGAATTTCTTTAATGCTGCTCTTGGTACAAAAACAATTGGAAACCATACTTCGATTTGCGAAACAAGCAAATGGACTGGTCAAGAATTGGTTTTTGGTAAACACTACGATGTAAACGATTTTCCAAACACAAATATGATTCTAAACTTTGGTTGTAATCCACTTGAAGCACATACTGCTCATAGTTACATCGCGCAACGACTCGTTGATGCTGTAGTTGATGGTAATGTAAAACTAGTTACTTTCGATGTTCGCGCTTCGAATACTGCAACGCTAAGTAGTCAGTGGCACCCAATTAAGCCCGGAACCGATGCTGCTGTTATTCTTGCAATGTGTAAAGTCATCATGGACGAAGGTCTTTATAATGAGAAGTTCATTAATGACTGGACATCTTCTTCCGTATCAGAATTAAAGGCTCACCTTGCACCGTTTACTCCTGAGTTTGCAGAAACAGAAAGCGGTATTGATGCAGAAGTTGTTCGTAACCTTGCAATCGAATATGCAAATGCAAAACCAGGAACATGTTTGACCTACCGTGGTTTTGTTGGACACTACAACGGCACCTACGCTGAAATGTCTGCAAAGATGCTTGATGCAATTTGCGGTTACATTGGTATTAAGGGTGGAACCAATCCTAAGCCAAGTGGCAAATGGGAAGATCCATTTAAAGCGATTCAAAAGAAAGTTGGAACTGCGAAAACAGCGAAACTTAAGATCGTCGATGGAGAAAACCTAGTTGTTCCAACCCACCATGCAAGTCACCGCGTTCTTGAAATGATTAAGAGCGGTGAACATGGCAGACCAAAGGTGTACTTAACATACACATATAATCCTGCCTATGTTTCAGGTGATTGTGCAGAAAACATCGAGATTCTCAAGGATGAAAGTTTGATTCCATACTATGTCGCTTGCGATGTAGCTATGAGTGAATCCGCAGAACTTGCAGATCTCATCCTTCCTGACTCCACTTATCTTGAACGGTGGACAAGTGAAGCACCACAGTCATATAGTTTCACAAAATTCATTCAGGTGAGACAGCCAGTTACTGATCCTCTTGGTGAAGCCAAAGATTTCCAACAAATCTTACTTGAACTAGCCAAGAAACTTGGTGGAAACATCGCCAAGCTCATGCCTTACGATGATGTTGAAGAATATTATCGTGAAGCAGTAGCCAAAACATACGACAAGTATGGTGGTTACGGAGTAGATGGTGAGCCAATTTCTGGCGACCCTTGGGATTACATCACGAAGTATGGCTTCATTTATCAAACTCTCGAGCCACACTGGGAAGCACACCTTAAAGAAGTGAGCCCAAGTGATGGTGATGTTGTTGATAAAGATACCAATGTTCTTTGGAATCCAAAGAAAGCACATGTTTCTGAGGATGATGTAAAAGCCAAAGGATACCGTGGTTCAAAGTCTGCATATAAAGGATACAAAGGCCAAAAAGTTGGAAACAAGTTTTATGCTGGATTTAAACCAGACAAAGTTAACAAGTCTGGCTTAATCGAAATTAAAACTCCATTCCTTCAACCCGGCACAAAGACTGGTGACAAGCTGCAAAAGATCATTCCTGTGCAACTCGCTGGTATCTTGAAGGAGCCAAAGTATTCTTATCTTTCTGAACATCTCAAGTCTGGTTTGCCAACTTATCTGCCAGTCCCAGAGCATGTAATGAAGACAGATGATGAGTTGATTATGATTAGTTATAAAGTTTCTGTGCAAATTCATTCTCGTTCACAAAACTGTAAGTATC
>JACNLO010000020.1 GCA_014381555.1 Planctomycetota bacterium
GTTGATATCAGCCGCGCTTCAAAAGTAATGTCCCCCGCGGGGTTAAGACGACAGGCAAAGAAAATTATACGCAAACATGGAGCTGCCCTTATCGAGGAATATATCGATGGGATTGAATGCACCGTGCTACTTGCTGAAACTCCTGGAAAACCAAAAAAACCAACTACCTACACACCAGTACAATATGAGTTTCCAGAAGGTGAGTCTTTCAAACATTCTGATATGAAATTTGTTGATTATGACCGACTTAAAACATTTCCAGTTCCAGATAAAAAACTCGATAAACGATTGCGAGAAGAATGCGTAAAGTTTTTTATTGCGATGAATGCAGAAAGTTTTGCGAGGTGCGATATTCGTGTGGACAAGGATGGCACGCCTTACATCCTTGAAATCAATATGAACTGTAGCGTATACTTCGAACCAGCGGCCTACGGCAGTGCTGACTTTTGCATCGATCTCGATCCTGCAGGGCACGCTGGATTTACGCAACAACTTGTTGACGCTGCGTTTTATCGGCATAAAGCATCAATAAAATGACGTAAGTGTACTTTTACATTTTGAATTCATCTCACCACAAAGTAGAATCTAATTTAATGAGAACTGTTTTGATACTATTATTAGCTCTTACGGTATCACGATTTACTAATGCGCAATGGGATGATCAGACGCCTCCACATGAAGTTCCCGTCTTCCTTCCACCAGACTACGATCCTGCAGAACAATTTCCGCTTGTTATTTTTTTACATGGTTATTCGCCACTGACAACAGCGTGGTATGACATCCTACTTCCTTTGCAAAAAGATGCCAATAGTCATGGGTACATCTTTGCAAAACCTGATGGAAGCCAAGATGGGCTGGGAGAATTTTATTGGAATGCCACGGACGCTTGTTGCGATATGTGGGGAAACAACCCTGACCATGTGGGGTACTTGCTCGCACTTGTTGATTCAATCCAAGAACAATACAACATAGACCCGCAACGTATTCATCTCATTGGACATTCTAATGGTGGCTTCATGTGCCATCGCATGGCATGCGAAACACCAGAAAAATTTGCTTCGGTTGTAAGCATTGCTGGAGCTATGTGGAATGATCCCGCAGATTGCCAGCCAGATGCACCCATCCATGTTCTAAATATTCATGGTACGTTTGATCCAGTCATTTTCTGGTTAGGTGGATATATAGGATTTACACCCTACCCAAGTGTAAATACAACCACGGAGTATTGGGCATCACATAATGGATGTTCAACAACAGCAACAAACGGAGGGAGTTTCGATTTCGATTGGTTCATCTTCTTTGATGAAACAACTCGTTGGATTTACGATGGCTGTGACGATTCATCTACAGGATCTACAGAGTTATGGGAAGTCTCAACAGCAGGGCATTTCCCATCTATTTCTGAAGAAGGCATTGACGCCTTATTTAACTATCTCGATACTCACACAAACCAAATACTTTCATGCGTAGCCGATTTGAACGATGATCAACATGTCAATGTTTCTGATGTCTTGTTTATGCTAGGCGATTGGGGATTAAACAAATCTCCTGCTGATATTAACAATGATGGTGCTGTCAACATTTCTGACTTACTAGAGCTAATCGGTGCGTGGGGACCTTGCCTGTAATAACGCATTAGAAGCAATCCGTTCATATTCTCTTGCATTTCCTGATAATAGGCATAAAATTGGCTTGTGAATATCCTATTTCTAATTCCTTGCTACTTACTATCATTTGTAAATCAAGATTGTTTTCAAGTGCAACCTGTTATGACTGAGTTAACAGGAACACTATCTATTAACACAATGAACAACAACCGACTCTTAACGGGAATGTTAGATGGAAGTTCAAACAATATGATTGTGTGGTCAAATGGAGAAATTGTCACGAGGGTCACTACGTTTAATGATAGTTTTGGGGTATTGATTAACAACAATGGAGTTGCTGCTGGTTTGGGAAGCCATGGCATATCTCAAGATGACCAGTTGATACTTGCAAATGAGTTTGGAGACTTTGATGTTGTAGCAACTATAACAGGCAGTGCAGGATGGTCTTCACTAACCGCAATGAATGAAAAAGGTTCAGTTGTGGGCAACTATTCTGCAGGTTCTGGATCTAGTGAGTGGCAAGCATTTTTGTGGGCTGGAGAAGCTGGACTGCAATTCATTGAGCCAACCTCAGAGATGACATATGCATATGATATTGATGCGCAAAACAGAGTTGCTGGACAAGTTCTAATTGATGGAAGTTATCATGCGATGCTCTGGGAAAATGGCAACCTCACCGATTTAGCAACTTTACTGAATTTAAAAGGTCACTCAACAGCACGGTATTTCAATGAAGCAGGCCAGGTCCTAATAAGTGAATTTGCCAATAGCACTACAACTTTCTACTGGTACGAACCAAGCAATAATACGCTTATTGAAATTTATGAGTTTCCCTTTGGCTCATATACAATACGTGCCCTTGCTTCCAAAGATGGACGGGTTGCATTTACTTGGTCTTCTGCAACAGTTGGCCCACAGCTCGCAAAATGGACTGAGGCGGAAGGTTTTGAACTGGCAACCTTGCCTAAAGATATCGCAACCATATCTGCCATAGCAATAAGTCCTGATGGAACGGTGGCTTGCAACGCATTAATGTTGCCTTTCTATGCTTCAATCGCAATGGCATGGTCTGAAGAGAATTTTCCTGAATCATTGCACTCTCAAATACCAGATTCACCATTTACTTCTAGTGTTGTTGCTTTGAATGAAAACTCCCAACTACTTGTGAAAGGTGATGCAAGATACTGGATACTGACAGAAACATGTATTGCGGATTTAGATAACAGCGGAGTCCGAGATGTTGCAGACATCCTGACACTTCTTGGTGTTTGGGGACAGACCAATCAAGATTGGTGCGATGCGGATATCGATGGTAATGGAATCGTTGACGTCTCTGATCTGCTCATTTTGATTGGGAACTGGGGACCGTGCGAGTAGAGACAACTTTCCCTCAAAAGATTACTGGAGGTACGGGGGGAAATCTAGGTACCCACTCCTATTCTAGAATCCAACCGTATTTTTATGGCTTAAGCAATGCCTCTATTCTTGAGGTTATCTCATTTGAAGTAGGGTTGATATCGGAACCAAAGAATGCAATGGGTTTCCCATCTACATCCACTAAATATTTTCCGAAGTTCCATGTTGGTTCTACACCCGTTTCCAATATTAAATAATCATAAATATTAGAACGATTGGCTTGATCAGATATAAAGACTTTTGACATCAAGTCAAATGTTGCAGCGTATTTGGCAGCGCATGCACTAATATCTTGCGCATTGCCAGGCTCTTGTTTTCCAAAATCATTACATGGAAAGCCAATCACCGCAAATCCTTGTCCTGCATATTCATCATTTAATTTTTGAAGGTCTGCATATTGTTTTGTATAGCCACATTTACTAGCCACATTTACTATCAATGTAATCTTACCGGCGTAATCGGACAGTTCTATAGTTTTGCCCTCTAGGTTAGTAGTTTGCATTGCATACAAATTTTCGGCGGTCATATTCTTATTCTCACTTTTTATACTTTTATCTGAAACATCTATAACTCTAGAATCACAACTCATTAAAATTATTAATGAAAATAATGAACATATTCTAAGAAACTTTATTCTATTTAATATCATTTTTTGAATTGCATGATAACCTCCTTTTGCTTAAGGATAACTGTCAAAAAGATGGAAAACTTACAGGCAGATATTGCACCCGCCTGTAAGCAAAATAACAATCAAACGGTTTTCAAGACCGGCGCCTTCAACCGCTACAGGCCCGCTAACACGGTTTTCTGACCTAGTGTCAACAAAAGTGACAACAGTTTCCCGTTTGTAATGATGGACGAATAGATTTCCCTTGCAGTGTGCATGGTCAATCTAGATAATGAATGTGTGAAATACCCCCTGCTCATCTCGATGTTCGCTAGCGCTCTTATCGCCTTGACAACTTGTTTCGTTCAAGCAGACAATCGCGGTACAGGGGGATGGACAATTGTTGCAAGTTATCCAATTCCAGAAGGTGCATCAGGGTTAGCTTGGGACGGCACGAATTTGTATTGCGGTATCTACGGTGTAGATGGTGGAAGAATTTATCGAATAGACCCATCAACCGGCGTCTATACACCTCAATATGTCGGTGATCATGAAGATGCATTCGGGCTAACGTATGACGGACAATATTTATGGACAACCGATCACCCGGGGAGTTCTTCTTCACCAGCAACAGCATTGCAACTTGATTGGAATGGAAATATCATCAATCAATTTGACATGCCTGACCATTACATGTCGGGAATCGCGTATGACAAAGGTGACTTCTGGGTGTCCCGCTACTACCCAGATCCTGGTCACTTATATAAAGTCAATGAATCAGGAACAGTACTTGATCAATTTGATGGACCCGATGATCAACCGTGGGATTTGACTATAGAAAACGGGAACATCTGGATTGCAGACTACTGGGGTGACACACTGTATTGCGTCGACCCCAACACTGGTTCAGTTATTAGTAGCAACCAATCCGAGGGAGAAGATCCAGCAGGAATCGTATGGGATGGACAATACTTATGGTATTGCGACAACGGAGACAACTGGGATGAAGACATTTTGTACAAAGTTGACTTGCAAGGTGGTGGTTCACCTGAAATTATCATTACGGACTCTTCGCATGAATTCGGTAATGTCGCAATCGGCGACTCGCACCTCTGGAACGTAAACATCAGCAACACGGGTACCGCCGATCTGGTTATCAGTGACATCACCTTCGCACCAGACATTGATTTAACATGCACTATACTCTTTCCAGTTGTCGTTCAAATCGGTAAAAATGTGCAACTTCCAATCGAATACAGCCCAACAGCATTTGGTTCACTCGATGCTATAGCAACCATCTTCTCAAACGACCCTATCCATCCAAACGAACCGCTCACCATCACTGGGTACGGCGTCTACAGTGAACCAACCATTGACATTGCAGCAGTGAAACATGACTTTGGAGAAGTGCGAAATGGTGCGCACACACGCTGGTTCATCGATGTGACCAATCAGGGCGAACTTCCTCTTGTCATAGACACAGTGA
>JACNLO010000070.1 GCA_014381555.1 Planctomycetota bacterium
TAGGACAGTGGGTTAAGGTGGGTTAGAATTACATCAAAGGAGGTCATCAAATGAGTTAACTAACTCCAGACAAATCTACAGGAATAATTCCTTAGCATGTTCAATGTTAATTTTGTTTACTTGAGAAACTCCCTCAATCCTTCATAAATCATCACCATGGCCATGGTGTCTAGCTCACAGTACTTAAGTAATGCTGCTCGTATTTCATCTCGTTCACCATCACTCATTTCTAGAAATTGCATTCGAGCGTATGCAGTCATTGCTGCCCCGCCATGATTAAGTTCGTCATCGAAATACAATTTATTATTGTCTTCGTCTGAACCATCTTCAAAGAGTTTTGGAAGCAACTTGTATGGGTCTTTGACTTTTTCATCTTCAAACTCAACCCACCGATGATTTGTTTTGTAATTAAGGCTCGTTATCTCACCATCTCCACCGTAAATTGGATTGGAGTATCTGTCCTTCAAGAATTGTGAACAATTAAGCATTGCTGGCAAGACTGCTTTAATTGAGTTTGAACCTTTCATTTTAGGATCATAAAAGTATCGCAAAATAATTTTTCTTAAATCAACCATGTCTCGTTCACCGCGCCAAACATCGTTGCCATTTTTTGAGTGTGTAATTGTTTGAATAAATGCACATAACTCATCGCGATCTGAAATTTCTGTGTCAGCTTGGAGTTGGTTGTAAATTTTATTTAGATAGGTGTTTTCATGGTGAGAGTAACAAAAAATCGTTCCTGCACCACCTTCAAGTTCTGCTTTGAGTTTTCGTAGAAATTCGAAGTTTGGAAACACTCCCCTGTCTGAATTAAGATATTGACCAGTGTGTTCGATTGACCCATCTTCATGAAGAACATGGTGCGAAAATTGGAATGCGATCCCTTCATAGGGTTTTCTGCCCTTGTTAAATGGGATTGCCACTGCAGTTGTTTCAAAGTCAATGAAGTGCATAGGGAACACCCAGTTTTTCATTTCTCTTTGCAAACCCTCGCGGTCAATCCAAATCTCCTTGTCGTTATTCTGACATTTTTCAACCTGCAACCATTGGCGTTCACTCGATGAAAGCCCTGGATCTTTTTTTGGTGTTGGATTTATATCTTGCTCGGTTACATCGGACATCTTGATGCGACCGTCCTTTATCAATTCATCCTTCTTCCTGAAGTTCCAGATATCCAGTACGGTTGGTTCCTTCAGTTCCTCATCGCTCCAGCCCAACTGATCTTTCCAACATTCATTTTTCCCGCTTTTTAATCCTTTCTGTTCATCTAATTCATTCGTGTGAAATTCACAACTTCCACAACGAATTGCAATGGGCATTGTTATTTTTTCATCATCAGAATACTTTTTGGCAAACAAGGCGACTCGGTCTTCGAATCCCATTTGGTTGTTACTCCCAACATCTTCAAGACCATTAAAAATCAGATCGCATTCATCGTCTACATTAACTTTGCAAAGAATTGGAGAATCCAATTCTTCTCTGGTAAGATCACTTGTCATTTCGACTTCTATTTGTTTCTCTGATATTTTTACAAGTTTAAACTTTTGGTGGAGTCCATCTGTTGGGCATTTTGCATTTTTATCCACCAGCATGAGATGTGCTGATACCTCGCACTCTGGAAAAGCTAATTGTAAAACATGCTTTTGAAACGCTACATCTGAGATGTATGGTTTCCAACTCGGATCGATAGTTCCTTTTGAAGTTATGAATGGTTCAACTTCGTTAAAATCAAATGATTTGGCTTTGACTTCATACAGTTTTAGTTGGTTTCCTTCCTTCACCAAGATATCTGCCCGAATAAAAAGTTTCCCCACTTGAACAGCCGCTTCATATATTGTGACTTTGTTTTGAGCAAGTAAATGATTTGTTTCATCTAAAGATTGCTCATCATCAAGCGTTTTAATATCGTGTCCACCGGGAAAGTATTGCTTTGCCAATTCGCCTACCTGAAACCCTCCTTCGGCTAAGGCTTTTAGAAACTTATCATCTTGACTCTGGTTGGCATAGTCACTTTTGCGCGTGTAATAGAGTTTAGCCGGGCATTCGCACGCTAGTTTAAATCTAGATTTAGTTAGATACCTTTTTTTTGTCATCAGAAAATTACTCCTGTGCTCTCTATGGTAACTCCATTCTCAATAGGAGATTCTGCGTCGTACTGGATCAGTATCCAATATCTTGGTTAACTGAATTTCTAATTTGAATATTATTTGTTCGGAATTTCCGAACAACTGAATCTAAGCTACAAAGTTTTACGACTTCGATGCTTGCTCAATCTTGCTCACCATCTAGCCGTTTTACATCGCGATCGAAATCGCTTTCAAACAATCTGTCCTGCACAATTCTGTACATTTCAAACTCGGTTTCAGCATGAACCTTCGCGATTTCAGCAGTTACATTTCCAGCATCCTGTAAAATCTCTCGGTCTGCAACTTCGATGAAACTGTTCAAACGGACTTCCCAGTCCTGCATAGTCATCGGAATATGCCTAGTTGCCATAAGTTCTGCAATGTCTAAATAGGCAGAAACTAACCGTTGCAGTTGTCCCATTTCGTTCTCGGTCAGATAGTTTTTAGCCACGACAACATCGAATTTTTGAATCTTTCCACTTGGTGCGTCTTGCCATGTGGTCAGACCCATATTTTCCTTTTGATAATCTGCTCGATCAACAATTACTTCTGCAGCCGTCTGTCCATGAATTGCCCAATGAAGTTTGTTCTGCACAGTTGCAAAAAAACGCTTAGTTGCTTTGGCTGATACATCATAATCAAGAGATGTTGCGTATATGTCTGTAATCTTTTGGTAAAACTTACGCTCGCTCAAGCGGATTTCCCGAATACGCTCTAACTGCTCTTCGAAATATTTAGTGCCAAGAATGGAGCCGTCATTCTTCAGCCGTTCATCATCCATTGAGAAACCCTTGATGGTGAACTCTTGAATGATTGTTGTCGCCCATTTTCTGAATTGCACAGCGCGTTCTGAGTTAACTTTATAGCCCACAGCTATGATTGCAGAGAGACTGTAGTGATTGGTATTGTATTTTTTGCCATCAGAAGCAGTTATTCGAAAATTTCGAATAACTGAATCTTCTTCTAACTCGTTGTCCGAAAACACCTTTTTAAGGTGATAATTGATGGTATGCGTTTCAATATCAAAGAGAAGCCCCATGAATTTCTGAGTTAGCCAGATATTCTCATCCGCATAAACCACCTCTATTCCTCCCTCGCCACTTGTTGCCACAAAAGTCAGATACTCAGCAGCCGAAGATCGAACGATGGATGTTTCTTGTTTATTGAATTTTTGCAACTCTTTATTGTTTTTCTTTTTCATGAACAGGCCTTAGAGCAATAGATTCATCCATACACACAATATATCCAACTCAACAAATTCTGATGGTAAGTATAGCACTTGCATTTACACTCCCTTCAAAATACAGCTTTATTTCTTTATCCACACTGACGACATAGTGTCAGTGCATGTGAAGTTTAAACAGGTTTTTGCTTGGAACGTTATTGCTTCAATTTCGGGGGACGGTATAATGTAAGTGCATGATGAGTGGAGCCGATGCTCCCACCAACCTGCCCCCCCCGGAAGTGACAAACTGGTTTGCGAATGCGTCGAATTTCGTTTGTTCCCATCCTTCCTAAGGCAAGGTGGTTCTGGAACTTTTACTTCTACAAGTAAGACGCTAGTCCAGCATGTGGTCAATGGTGACACCAACAATGTCACTTGGAACAACAAAGTTAGGAACAGCAACATGACTGAAAAACAGAAACTCGGCGGAAGGTTTTATGGCGACAACAAAACGAAAACTTGTATTGACTGCGGATTCACGGGGAACTGGAAAGAGTTCTCGCCCCACAACGGTACCCTTTCTCCTGCATTGTGTGATGCGTGTTCAACAAAAAGGACAATTCGGTCCAGCGCACGGCTCAAAAAAGAAGATCTACGCAATTTCCAACATCTCGATTGGTACATACAAGGACTTAGAGGCAACGGACCGTTTGGGTCATGTCTTAATGCCATGCTCGGAGGACATTTTCGGGAGTGGATCGCACGCATGGAATCGTACGGAGAGTTCAACTTCCATATCGTTGCAAAAATGCTTCGCGACCATTATTGGAATGCTAACTCGCACCGCCGTAAACATTGGGTCGTGCTTCGAGATGATCTTGAAATCATTGAAGCATTCCATCCAGTGCGCCGGTTCAAACATCCGTTCTTTGAACGCAAAGGTCGCAAGAGTCTCAAGCACAAATACATCAAAGCTGGCGACACAGTGTTTCTTTGGACGGGTTCGCAACTTGAACAAACCGTTGCCATTCGCGCAACTACTTGGATGCCAGAACTTGGCGTGGAGTTGCCTGTGTCAATTCCAAAAAGTATTGAACGTGACTATCGACTTGATGTGTACGCAACCAGCAAGGTCATCGAAGTCTCTCGAAAAACTGTCGCTTCGATTGTTTCTAGCGACAAACCAAAAAACCATAGCGTTTTGCTCACCGCTCGTTGCAGTGAACAACTTGAAACCCTGTTTAGAGAATCATAATTTAGAAAGGAAATTACTATGACTGATTACCCAAAAGACGACTGGCGTAATGCAATACCTGAATCAGATGAGTACGATCGGGATGCGCTGATTGCTCTTCGAATTATGTAAAGAATTTATCAGTGGAAAGTTTTTTAGCATATCTAGACCTCCTCATGGCTTGGGACAAGGAATTTGGTGAAAAAACAAAACTTGAAAAAGTAGAAGAGCCAAAGGATTTAAAAGACCGAATTCAACATCGTCTTGATCGACTTGAAACATTCATGAAAGAAAACAAGCGTGATGAAGCGACTTTGCTTGAACCAGAAATTAGCAAATTCTGGAGTATCCTCAGTGAAGAAGACAAGGACTTCATCCAATGTGTTCGGATTGCGTTAGAGGATGATCTTGATTGGAACACAAAATAACTGCACGAAAAAAGGTGCGCTTTTCAGGAATCTCTAAAAGTCAATATAAAATGCATGTTTCTACAAACTCCATGGAAGGAATAGAAGTATGC
>JACNLO010000057.1 GCA_014381555.1 Planctomycetota bacterium
AGAGCCAACCCATTCGACTTGTTTGTAATTTCCACGCATTTTTCCCTTTTGCTTGTGCTCGCTCCATAAAAACACAAACGCCTGCACCGAACAATATAGAAAATATAGACATGAACTTTGTGTCAGCAACGTAATGCAAAATGAGCCACGTGTACCAATCTGCACCGGAAAGGTCGCCGTACACTGCAGGTGATTCATACGCAGAAGTCACCATCGAAAAGGATACTATGTTCATCAGCAAAATGCCGAGTACTGCAACACCTCGAAGTACATCGATGGAAACGATGCGTTCGTTACTTGTTACTGGTTGTGAATATTGAAGATCCAATGTAGAACTCCCTCTGTGTCTGATAAGTCTTCAAGTAAAAGTTCCGGTTCAGAGGCCTCAAGTTTAGCACGACTGTGGGAACCAGTGCAAACAGCTATAACGCTACAGCCAGCAGCTTTGCCGCTTGTAACATCATGCACAGTGTCACCAAGTAAAATTACTGGGCAATCCTTTTTGTGTTGGCTAATTGCAACAGGAGGCAAATCGTCACGAACTTTTCCATCAGTTCCCCAAGCATTTGTAGTAAATATGTTTGAATCAAATCCTGCGGCTTCTACTTTCATCCTCCCAGTTTCTTCGTAGTTCCCCGTAACAAGACCTAGAGTAACTTGTTCCATGACGTTAAGTTGATCTACAAGTTTTTTAACTCCAGGCAATATTGTTACAAATACATCAGCAATATTCTTCCTAAGAACTTGGACATAATTAGTGCGAAACTCAGAATGCAACTCTTTAGTATTTTGGATTCCGTACTTTTGGCAAACATCGTCCCAGATTAGTGGATCGAGCCTTCCACCAATCGGAATACCTTCAAGAGACACTTGTTGTCTAAACATCTCTTCGCATGTTTCTTCAATAGATCTCACGCCAACACCTTCTGAGGAAAGCATTGTGCCGTCAATATCGAAAAGAATTTGCATTAGGCGCAAGTTGTTGCAACTGCGTTTGCTACTTTAGAAGCAGCGTCTTCTAAGTCAGTTGCCGTTTGCATCGTTGGTAGTTCTTGCTGTGCATCTTTTAGAATATCTCGCGCAGCATCCACATTTGTACCTTCGAGTCGAACCACAAGAGGAACCGTAAAGCCAACTTCTTTCGCCGCTGAAACTATTGCATCTGCAATAACATCGCACCGCATAATTCCGCCAAAAATGTTTACAAGAACACCCTCGACCTTTTCATCTGACAAAATAATGTTGAATGCTTCTTTCACGGTTTCTAATGTTGCTGCACCGCCAACATCAAGGAAGTTCGCTGGGTTCCCGCCGTGCAATTTAATTATGTCCATTGTTGCCATCGCAAGGCCTGCTCCATTTACGAGGCAACCGATATTGCCATCAAGGGCAATAAAATTCAACCCGAATTCAGAAGCTCGCAATTCAGATGCATTTTCCTCAGTAGGGTCAAACATCTCGCTAATCTCTGGATGGCGGAATAAAGCGTTGTCATCGAAATTAAACTTTGCATCAATAGCAACTACTTCACCATCAATATGCTCCTCACTCTTTGGAGTAACTATGAGTGGATTTATCTCTGCTAATGAAGCGTCTGTATCTTGAACTAATTTCGATAAGTTCAACATAATGTCACGTGCTTGGTCAACCTGCAAACCTGTGAACCCAAGATTCTTCGCCATGTCTGTAGCTTGTTCAGCAAGTAAACCGTCTAATGGGTCAATGTGAACTGTTTTAATTGCATCAGGATTTTCATGAGCAACAGTTTCAATTTCAACTCCACCCTCACTTGATGCGATAAGTGCATTTGAGCCACTTGCACGGTCTGTAGTGATTGCAAGGTAGAACTCGCGATCAATATCTACTCCATCAGCGATGAGTATCTTCGTGACATCAAGTCCTTCTGGACCGGTTTGCACTGAAATCATTTTGTTTCCGAACATAAAAGTTGCTGCATCATTGACTTCTTCTGGCGTTCTGCAGAGTTTTACAAAACCAGCCTTCCCCCTACCACCAGCGTGCACTTGAGCTTTAACAACAAGAAGGGTTGCCCCTTCATCAAAAAGTGATTTTGCTGCATCGTTTGCAGCTTCGACTGATGTTACCATCGTCCCACATGGAACAGAAATTCCTGCTTCTGCAAGAAGTTGACGTGCTTGATACTCGTGAATTTTCATAGAATCTTAAATTATACAGCAACAAATGGAGACCTGTTATGACCGAAACCCCATCTCTTATGGTTCCTCTTGGAAGTAAGCTTCCTTCTTTTGAACTTCCAGATTCAAATGGAGCACTATACTCACCCACTAATAATACTTTTGGAACGCTCGTCATTTTCTTGTGCAATCACTGCCCTTACGTCATCCATATTGCGTCCATTTTGGGAAGGATTGAAGAGCATTGCAATCGATCGAATATCCAAATGGTTGGGATTAATTCGAACGATATTGAAGCGTATCCTGATGATAGCCCGAAAAATATGGCACTAACCGCACAAAAATTCCAGTGGCGGTTCCCATACCTATTTGACGAGTCTCAAGAGGTTGCCAGGGCATTTCAAGCAACATGTACCCCAGAAGTGTTTTTATATGACAAGTCGAATTGCTTGTATTACAGGGGGCAATTTGATGATTCTAGACCATCAAATGGCGTTGCAAGCGGTCAAGACCTCCTACACGCCATACAGGAGATGCTAGAGGGATTGCCACCACAAAAAGACCAAAAACCATCCACAGGGTGTAATATCAAATGGAGAGCGTAAAACGTCAAAAAAGTTTATAACTTTTTCTACATCGATGCTTGAAGTGATGCATACTACGTATATAACTTCGGACTCCCAGACTGGGACGATTCCTACACCATGCCCCATAGGGCACCTCGGATTCTTTGAAATCCGTTTCGGGTACATACAAGAGGAAACGTCCCAGTCTCCTTTTATGAATTTTTTCGTGCACAAACGAAACTTTCTTCGTATCATGATTAATAGTTGAAACAAAAGAAGTTTTAAATGCGTTGTACTAAAGCGACGTAATATTTACAGATAATAGGAGGTTCAGTATGAACAGAACAATTTTAGGTTTAACACTCTCCGCCCTTGCAACAACATCTTTCCTAGGATGTACCAAGACAGAAGAAGGAGCAGGAATTGGTGCTGCTGTTGGTGCTCTTGCTGGTCAAGCCATTGGTGGTGATACAGGTGGAACACTCATTGGTGCTGGCATTGGCGCAATCGTTGGTGGGGCTGTAGGAAATAGCCAAGAAGAAGAAGCCCAGCAACAACAACGTGCTGCTGAAGGGTCGACCGTCAGGCGAACTACAGTTCATGAAACTTTGAATCCAGATGGATCGATTACTCGAACAGGTACTACAACCACAACTTCAAGCCAATCCTCTGATGGGTATACCGGTCTTGAAGACTAATATTTATAAAGGATTCAGAATGAAAAAAATACTTACAACCCTATCAGTAGCAGCAATCTTGAGTGTATCACTTATAGGTTGCACTAAAACACAAGAAGGTGCTGGAATTGGTGCGGCAGTTGGCGCACTTGCTGGCCAAGCCATTGGTGGAGATACAGGTGCTACACTTATTGGTGCTGGCGCTGGCGCAATTATCGGTGGTGCGGTTGGTAGCAATCAAGAGTAACTAGTATTACCAAACACAAGAATACCCCGCTTGCAAAAGCGGGGTTTTTTGTTGGGTTAGAAACTACACAAGGGATCATTTTATCTGCGCCGACTTTGTCGTCGCAGAAGAAATGAGCCACCCACGGGAGTCGAACCCGTGACCTAAGCTTTACGAAAGCTTCGCTCTACCAACTGAGCTAGGGCGGCGAATGATCTCAAGGAATAAATGTCATGATTGATGTGTTTGGCTGGTCCAACGCACCATTCAAACGTGCTGCTGCATCTGCGAGATACCCATTTGCATTCTCAGCTAGATCTATAACCATTTCCATTTGCCAATCCTGAGCATTGTTGCCCCAACGGCGAACTGAACTTGCAGCTTCATCAAGCAACATTATACGATGTTCAAGTTCCCCATCTTCTAGCGCTGCTGCTATTAATGCTTGTTGAGCATTCTCGTCATCAATCATCGCAAGGGTTTGTGCAATTACAATTTGTGATTCAGAATCTGAAGTAGTTAAGGCTTCAATCAAGGTCCCTGTTGCATCGTCAACTTGCAACACAGTATTTGCTAATGCAATGTCTCGAAGAATTTCAAGAGCGCGAGTAGAAAAAGCAAGTTGCTCTTCATAACTCAGCCGTCCGCCAGACGCCTTACCTAATAGGTCTTCGATAATGCTCAACTTTGCTGAATCAGAAACTGCAACATCTGCAGTCTCAATCATATCTCGACCACCAATTGCGTTTGCAAGAACCTGTGCGTCACCACCAGAAGTAAGCACAAATGTTGGTGTAACTGCAGTTTCTGATGAAGAACCGATTTCTTGTGCTATTAAAACGCCATGATCTGAATTGCGCGAAATCACGACAGCTAAATCAATTCCCGGAACAACTCCTGATGCCTGAATCGCCTCAGTGGCTGTGCTTCCTTGTCCTGCAACAATCCAGCCATTCGAGTCAAGGAATGCAGCCAATTCAAGACATTGTTCTGGATCTTCGCCAACAATTATCGCGAAAGCATCGCCTCCGCTCCGAACTGCAGAAGCCAGTAATGGAACGACTCGGTAACTTCCAGAAAAACTACTTGTTGGTAGTGTTGAAGCGAGTGTAAGGGCAGCTTCATACTGAACTCTTCGATCTGGATAAAACATCGCCTTAATAAGTGGTTTTTCTCCCGAAAGAAGCGATTCGGCACCAGCAGTTTCTGACAATGCAGAAATCGCTTCAAGAGCAAGGGCAGTGTCACTTCTGGCAAGTGCAACATCTAATACGAGTTGTGCCACTTTTGGACCAAATACCGTCGCATAGAATTCAGGGCTATATGGAAGATTTCCATAAACAAGATCATTTTGCCCAGCGAGATCTCGATCTCTTCGTAGATTCGCTGCAACAAATACACTCATAGCGCTTTCATTTTCTGGATTCAAACCAAGTGCTTGAGAAGCATAATACATTGCCATCACATCCCCAAATACTTCTTGTGGCACATCAAGCGGAACAAGTTGTTGCTGTGAATCCCATTTCCAGAACAAGTTTGCACCACCAATCGGTTGCGGCATTACAGATGTTCGTTCTTCAAAAAACTGATTTGCTACAACTGTATTCAACACTGAAGGATCCACGTCTTCAGCAATCTCAAGTTGTGCCAATGTTTTCTTAACAGCATCTAAGACCGCTGGAGATTCCTCCGCATCATTCAACCTCTCGATTAGTGATGGAGCTGCATGCTTGTAACCAATCTCGCCAAGAACTTTTACAACAAGAACTTTAGAATTACTATCTAAGTGTGGAAGTGCAACTGAAAGTGGGAGTACTACATCACGTTGAATTGAAACTAACATTTCTCGAACCGTCCTCAATGTTTGAGTGTCGGTTGAATTGTGTAGAGTTTTCAACAGAGCGGGAACAGCATATTCACCAGCTTCTTTTAATCTTTTTTCAGCAAGAATTCTTTGACGTGTCGTGCCTTGCAATAAATCAATTGATTCTTGAATTCGAGCAGTGTTGCGAATTATATTTGTTCGCCCAGTCTCAAAACGGTTTTCTAAATTTGCAGAAAGCGGTTCCAAATCTGAAACGTACATCGCCCATCCTATAGCCCTATCAAATCGTTCTCTACGCTCCTTTGTTTCTGTCACTATTTTATAAAAGTCTTCATCACTGATCTCGTCATTGATAATCCATACCGCTGCCCCACTTGCTTGATCGACATTAGCAATTAGACAATAGTGAATGAAATCTTCAAGCTTAGATTCAACATCTGCATTTTGAGCTGAAACTACAGAGGAAAATACCACGATTGAGAATGTGGTAAGTGAGAAAATAAAACGATTTACGATGTTGGACATTGAGTTGCTCCGTTGAGATAGGCAAACACGACCAGAAGAGGTCATTTAAGAACTGCGAGAGTATCTTAGCAACCTTTTTGGTCCAATAAAGCATATACTTCGTATATCAGTTCGTTTTGCAGTTGTTCTGCATGATTGGCACATATTTGCCAAAGGGAAGGTGGTGAAAATCCACCGCGGACGCGCCGCCGTAATTGGATTGCCTAGTTTGGCACTTCTTATCAAAAAAGCCACTGCTTGCTATTTCAAGCGGGAAGGTGGATAAGAATCGACTCCTTAAGCCGGAAAACCTCTCTCTGATACCAGTGTTGCCTGCGCGAATCAGGACACGGCGCTGTGCCTATCGGCATTTCTCGTGATTCTTCGCAAAGGCCAAATATGGAGATCGCGCATGTCGCCACTATCAATAATCGTTCTTTCACTCATCTCAAACCCTTGGGCAGATTCTGTCGTTTCTTTCGACGAGGGCGTCGGCGGAAGCCCTGGCTACAACATTCCAGAAGTCTCCCTTGGTGAACCAAGCCGGTTTACAGGAGAAGATATCTGGCCAGGTGTTGTTAGCCCGTTTAATTCACCATGGCTTTCAAATGAAATTGTATCCATCGGAGTTGGGGGTTCGCTAGTGGTTTCATTTGATGAACCTGTTCAAGATAACTCAGCAAATCCTTGGGGTGTTGATTTACTCATTTTTAGCAATACTGGTTGCGTGGACAATTCGTATCCGAATGCAATTGTCGGTGGGCTCTTTAGTAATGACGGTGGCATGATTGAGGTCTCACAGAATGGAAAACAGTGGTACCAAATCACAACTGTTCTTGCAGATGGTCTTTGGCCAACACGAGGGTTTATAGATTCACAACCATACGACGCAATCGAAGGTACACAACCGAGCGCCTTCACTATGCCTGTAGACCCACGACTCACGCTTGATGATGTAATGAACCTTGGCAATGATGACCTTATGTCACTCTATAAAACTTCTGGAGGTGGGACACCAGTTGATATTTCAGAAACAGGGCTCAGCGAAATTTCTTTCGTGCGTATTACTGTCGATGCAAGTTCTAAACTTACACCTGAAATTGACGGTTTTGCTGATGTCACTGCACAACTTGCCGGCGACGTCAACATGGACGCTGTAGTAGATGTAAATGATTTACTTGCTCTGATTGGTGCATTTGGCGAACTTGAAGTTGGTGGTGAACTAGCAGATTTCAATGGTGATTTTGTGGTTGATGTAGTTGATTTATTAGTTGTGATAGGTAATTGGTCTTGAGAAAAGCATTCACTCTTATTGAATTACTTGTGGTCATCGCGATTGTTGGAATTCTCGCCTCTGTAATGGTTCCAGCAATTAGCGGCGGGCACACTCTATCTCAAACTGCTGTCTGCAAAAACAACCAACGACAACTTGTACTTGCTGCAGCTGCGTATCGAACCGACCATGGTACAAATCCTCCATCTGTCGTCTCAATGTTTACACATTGGGATGATGATTCCATTCTTTGGCAGTACATCGGAGGAGAAAAAGAAAACACAGCTTGCCCGAATCATTCAAGCTCAGAATACTCAGTTACTGGATATAACTACAACACGTCTTTTATTGGTGACGAATTCATTATTGGGAGTGGATTCATCGTCAAAGGACTCTTACCAGCTGAGTGCTCACATCCAAGTCATTGTGCATTATTTGGAGATGGATATGAAAATAAGTTTATGAGAGCAACATTGAGTGATGCCTCTATTCGGTGTGGTGGAAGACAGGAATACCGGCACAACTTCTCAACTGTCGTTGGGTGGCTTGATGGGCATGTGAGTTCACAAGAAAAACAATTCAACAACAACTGTACTGACGAGCAACAGGTTGGATTCTTAAGTGAAGATAATTCAGCGTACGACCCCCGAAAAATAGTTTTACAGTAACGCGTCTGATTACAGTCAACTAATAGCCACGGTATTTCTTCTCTTTTGTATTGTGTCAAAGCCAAGGGAAAGCTAGGCAAGACACAATGTCGCCTTCATGCAATTCGATCTCTGAAGGTGGGAGTTGAACAAGCCCGTGGGTTGTTGCAGTGTGCACCAAATCACCAGACCCCTGCCATTGAGGAACTCTCACCATTCCATCCACTAGAGAACATGGACGAAATGCTCTTCGTCGAGGGTTTGGTTTAACCGCGGATGCGAGTGGTGCTTTTTGCCAAGGCAAATCAACAGGCATACCCTGTAATGCTCGTACAATTGGCCAACCGAAAATACAACTGCAAGCTAATGCTGAGACAGGGTTTCCTGGAAGACCAAGCACGGATGCGCCAGAATGTTTGCCAACAATGACAGGTTTGCCAGGCTGTATTTTTACACCTTTAACGACAATGTCTACACCAGCTTTGTCAAATGCATCGGGAAAGAAGTCACGCTTCCCAGCGCTTATTCCACCGATGGTTACAACTAGATCAGACCGTCCATCAAGCACCTGTGCAATCAAATCATTTGTTCTCTGAGGATCGTCCGGAACATGGATCGATTCTACCACTTGACATCCCATCGAACGAAACGCTGATGAGATCATTGGGTTGTTCCCGTTACGAATTTGATGCGGCAATGGTTGTTCATTTGGCGCAACAACTTCATCTCCACTTGTAATCACAATAACCCGAGGCATCGAAACAACTTCTATTTCCTGCTGCCCAACACTCGCAGCGATTCCAATGTGTTGTGGTGACATTTTTGTGAATTTATTTACCAACACGTCCCCTGCTTTTGCATCAACCCCTTGAAAGTGTATTGCTTTTCCTTTTTGGATATCAGCGCAATGAAATGTCACCATGTCATTACCACCGTCAGTTAATTCATGTTGCACAACTGAATCAAAGCATGGTGGAATCGGTGCTCCAGTAGCGATAGCAACGCAAGTGTTGGGCTGGCGCTCACCAGAAAATGTTGATCCTGCCGAAACATGATTAAGCACTTGCATCGAAACACCTTCTTCAATTTCACTAGCAACAACTGCATATCCATCCATTTGAGATCGGTTGTACGGAGGAAAATCTCGGTCGGCAACGATGTCCACTGCTAGAAATCGGTTGTCCGATACATCAAGTGTAACTTTTTCAGTAGTACTCACATTGTGCACAACTGAAAGTGCAACATCAAGTGCATTAGAATAAGAAGGTAGAGTTGGCATTACCCACCACTCACTGGAGGAAGAAATGCGATTGTGCACCCATCTTCTAGCGGGGTATCCGCGGGGCACAGTTGCTTGTCAATCGCAATTGCACACCATTCTTTAAGTGCTAAAAATTGTTCATTATCACCAGCAAGTGTATCAAACAAATCACCTGCTGTTGATCCAATCGGCATCATCATTACCTTGTCTCGACATCCGATTGCTTCTGCTGCAGATGCAAAGAGCATGACATTACATTTTATTTCACCGTCTTCCAAATCGTTGCTCCAATTCTTCTATCGATAACCGCATTGTTGTTGGGCGACCGTGGGGACAGCTTCCACTTCGTTCTACTTCTTGTCTCTTTTTTAACAAGTCGCACAATTCTCTGTGTGACAATTGATCGCCTGCCTTTATGGCTGCTTTGCAAGACATCATATCTACAATTTCTGCAAGAGCTTCTTCTTCACTACTTGGAAAATCACTATCTCCAAGTTTCTCAAGCAATTCTCTTATAAAAGTTGCACCGTCGACATTCCTAGAAACAAGGAGAGTAGGCAACGCATACACAGAGATTGACGCGGGTCCTGAAGCAGATGCTTCGATGCCAAGCCGATCTAGTAAGGATTCATGTGTTTCTAGCGCTTCAATTTGTCCTGCGTCTGCATCAATTGCATCTGGAACTAAAAGTCGCTGTGATTCTAAACACCCTGATGAGAGCCGTTGCATAAACTCTTCAAACATAACACGCTCGTGCAATGCGTGTTGATCAATAATGAGGAGCCCACGTTCATCTTGTGTAACAAGAAAACATTTGTGTACTTGAAGCACCGCATCACTCCCAAGTATTGTTGGAAGTGGAGTAGCCATCGGTAAATCTATACCAGCAACTGCTTGTCTAGCTTCGTAAACATTAAATGAAGGAGTGCTAACTGCTCCAAACTCCGCTTGACTCCCCCCTGCATGAGAAAACTTCGTCTCTTTTGATGGCTGATACACTGGAATATATTCTTTGGTTGCAAGCGCACTAGCGACAGTTTTGTTCACAAGACGCCAAACAGTGTCGCGATTTCGAAAACGAACTTCACTCTTTTGAGGATGCACATTGACATCAACCAACGCTGGATTAATCTCAAGAAATATGGCAGCTGTTGGCCATCGTTTTTGCTCGATAAGGCCTCTAAATGCTTCTTTCAAAGCATGTGAAATCGAGCTATCACGTATTGCTCTGCCATTGACGTGCAAGCGAATATGTTTTGATGTTGGCCTAGCAATGCTAGGAGTTCCAACTAACCCCCAGAGTGTCATGCCTTCAATAGAACCATTAAGTTCAATCAATTCCCCCTCAAGTTCCCCACCAAAGATTGACATAATTCTTTCTTTTGATGTGGCTTGTGGGTAATCAAGAATTGTTCTATCGCCGCTCTTGAGAACAAAGGAAACATCATGGTGGGAAGCAGCAAGACGCTGAACCACATCTCGGACTCGGGTTGTTTCTGCCCCATCAGATTTCAAAAATTTACGGCGTGCTGGCGTGTTAAAAAAAAGTCGCCTCACTTCTACAGTCGTCCCAGTACTCACAGCAATCGGCTTTGGCGGAGCACTAGTGCCCCCATCGACTTCAATTTGCGTCCCAGCTACATCATCTTTTCTTCTACTTGTCAATGAGAGATGGCTAATTGAGCCAATAGAAGCGAGTGCTTCTCCCCTAAAACCAAGCGATGCAATCGCTGAGAGATCCGCTTCTTCTGAAATCTTGCTCGTTGCATGTGGCGTAATTGCGAGTTCAAGTTCTTCTGAAGCAATACCGCATCCATTATCGCAAACTCGAATCAAGTCCTTCCCCCCGTGATCAAGTTGAATTTCAATTTTGCTGCACCCAGCATCAATCGAATTTTCAATAAGTTCTTTCACGATACTCGCTGGTCTTTCAACCACTTCACCAGCGGCGATTTGGTTAATGAGGACTGTCGGCAATTTACGAATTGTCATGTTGTTTCCCTCGTTAACGTCCACGATCTTTTCATGACCAGAGGCATGCGACGACCTCTTCCAAACGTGCGTGGAGATGTTTTTAAGATGACAGCAGCTTGATACCGTTTGAATTGTGTTCGATCAACCATTTTTACAATATTTGAAATAAACTCTCTTGGCACTGATAGTTTTTCTTCAATATCATCAATCCCAAGATCAAAATCAATATGCAACCGAAGGACTTCATCCAAATCTTCATAAGAAGGCAATGTGTCTTGATCGAGTTGGTCTGGGCGAAGTTCCGCTGATGGCGGTTTCGTAACAGTTTCCAATGGAATTGGTGGAACATCAAAACCGCAATGTGCGTGGTTACTATTTATCCACTTTGCTAACGACCAAACATCTGTTTTATATATATCACCTATTACTGAAACTGCACCCACCATGTCTCCATAGAGGGTGGTATATCCAACTGCAAGTTCAGATTTATTTCCTGTAGCAAGAACTAACGACCCTTGTTCGTTCGCAGAAGCCATGAGTAGTAGCCCGCGAATTCGTGCTTGAGCATTTTCAGCCGCAAGGCCAGTCGCCTCCTTGCAACCTTCATCAAGTGTTCTCTCAAAAGCAGCATGAATATGTTCTATTGGCAATGTTTCAGATTGAATTCCAAGATTCTTTGAAAGTTGCTCAGCATCTTCTATTGAACCAAGCGAAGAGAATCTAGATGGCATCAGTATTCCAGTTACCGCATCTGAGCCAATGGCAGCAACTGCAATCGTTGCAACTAGAGCTGAATCTATGCCACCAGATATTCCCAAGTGTGCATGAGAATGCCCTGTGTCTTTGAAGTAATCTTTTGTTCCAAGGATAAGTGCATTCCATCGTTCTTCTTCTTCACAAGTAAGAGAATGAGAAAAAGATTTTGCATCAAGAGGTACTGAAAGGGATCCGGTTTCAAACAAAGGCAATTCACCGAGCATTCCTTTTTCAGAGATAACATACGAGCCACCATCAAAAACGAGGTCGTCTTTCCCACCAACTTGATTACAGACTGCGATAGTGACGGAATGTTCTTTTGCAAGTTGCAAAGAATATTGCACATGCGTTTCTCTTTTTCCAGTGACGAATGGCGAGGCACTAGGCGAAACAATAATATCGCATCCTTTGGAAAGAAGTTCACCCAAAGGGTTATTTGCATAACTTGGTGCTGCATTTGCATCGAAGCCACGCCAAAAGTCTTCACAAATAGCGATACCTACTTTTTTCCCATTCAGTTCAAATGTACAAGATGAGTCACCAGGAACAAAATAGCGAACTTCATCGAAGACATCGTAACTTGGCAACAACTGCTTATCGCACGTTGCAATTATTTCACCGTTTTGTAAAACACTTGCACTATTATGCAATCGACCTGAATGCGCAATGGATCTTGGATGCGAAACGATAATCGTCGCATCAGGACAGTCTTTAGCAATTTGGATTATTGCATCTTCACATGCTTGAACAAAACCAGTGCAAAGAAGTAAATCTCTAGGTGGGTACCCACAAATTGACATCTCTGGAGTCACAATAATGTCAGCATCTAGCGAACGAATTGCACGAATCATTCGATTGGTGTTTCCATCGATATCACCAATTACTGGGTTAAGTTGAACTAAACCGATACGCATAATTACATATGGTACCAATGCAACGCGAGCCCGCCAAAAGACGGGCTCGCGTATCACACACTGGTTCGGAGAAACCAGAAGGAAAGGAGTTAAGGGTTAACAGACGACTGCAACTGCGTTTTCTATAGAATCAATCACTTGTCGCACTGTAAATGGCTTTCTAAGAACACCATCGAATCCACTGCATGTCAATCGAGTGATTTGTCCATCTGTAAGGTGACCACTCATCGCAATAATTTTAGTTGCTTGCATATCGTCTCCATTTCGTAGTCCCTTTGTAAATGATGTGTAATCATCGCCACAAAATGACAAATCAAACAACATTACATGGGGTCGAAAACGTTCACATTCAACACCAGCGCTAAATGGATTACTGCAAGATTGAACAACATATTCTGTTTGGTCATTGAATACACGTTGTAGTGTTGAACATACTTCTTCATCACAATCAACAATCAATACACGAGTATTTCCCGACATCTGGCCATCAAATGGTATGCCATGTTCTTGCATGAAATTCAATAGTGCTTGTACAGGAATTCGACGATCCTTCGATCCTGGAATTCGGTACCCCTCAATTTGACCACTATCAAACCATTTGCTTACTGTGCGTGCTGCGACATTGCAAACTTTTGCTACTTCGCCTGTTGTAAGTACATCTTTTTCGAACGGATTCATCATTATTGCCTCGTTCACCTTCAGTTAGAGTTCGGTTAGTTCCACGTTCCACGTGGGTTGACGCTAAGTGAGGTTTCGACAATGCAGGGGACTCTATTTACTCCAAGGGTAGGGATTGTGCTGAAAAAACGTTCGGCCGCAAAGATTTTGCAATCTCAGCGACCGATAACGTCGTTGTATGTCAATTCAGGTAAGTATTAGGCGATTGGGCCAGCTAATCGAACAGCTTCATCCATAGAATATTTTTGGTCATTTTTCCTAAATTTATCCGCAAGTTCTTTTGCCATAGTGGTATACGCGTCAGAATCATCCCATGTTTGGCATGGGTCGAGAACATCATCAGGTACGTTTGGCGCTGTGGTTGGGATATGAAGACCAAAAATTGGATGTTCGACATATTGGGATTTTGCGAGTGACCCGTCAAGGATAGCGGTCACGAACGCACGAGTCCACTCAAGTTTGAATCGCTCACCTGTTCCATATGGCCCCCCTGTCCACCCAGTATTTAGGAGCCACACATGTGCATCTTGCTCTTCAACTCGGCGGGCGAGCCATTTTGCATACTCCATTGGTGGTCTTGGAAGGAATGGTCCTCCAAAGCACGGACTAAAGTTAGGGACAGGTTCAGTTATACCTGCTTCAGTTCCAGCAAGTTTCGAGGTGTACCCATTAATAAAATAATACATCGCTTGTTCTGAAGTCAACTTACTCACAGGTGGAAGGACTCCAAAGGCGTCAGCTGTTAAGAAAATGACATTTTTCGGGTGCCCACATACACTTGGGATAATTGCATCTGGAATGTACTCCACAGGATATGCAACCCGAGTGTTTTCTGTTTTGGAACCATCGTCGTAATCTGGAATACGTGATTCTTCATCAAGCACGATATTTTCTAGAACGGATCCGAATTTGATTGCATCCCAAATTTGTGGCTCACCTTCTTTGGAAAGTTTAATGCACTTTGCATAACAACCGCCTTCGAAGTTAAAAATTCCGTCATTACTCCAACCATGTTCGTCGTCTCCAATCAATGGGCGATTCGGATCTGCGGAGAGTGTAGTTTTTCCTGTTCCACTTAGTCCAAAGAAGAGTGCAGCGTTCGTTTCGTCATCTCTATCAACATTCGCAGAGCAATGCATTGGAAACACATCCACTTCGGTCATATCAAAATTCATAGCATAAAAGATTGATTTCTTTATCTCGCCTGCATACCGAGTTCCGCAAATTACAACCTTCTTTTGCTCCATAGATTGAATCACACAAACACCACTATTCAACCCCAAAGATTCGTAATCTTCAATAATTAAATTACATGCGTTGATAATGGTCCAATCTGGACTAAATGTGTTTTGGTCTGCGCCTCGGATAAACATTGTCGAAGCAAACAAACATTGCCATGCCTCTTCTGTAACGACCGATACGTTCAGTCTGTACCGTTCATCGGCACCTGCGAATCCATCAAAACGAAAGAGTTCCTCTTTCATTCCTAAATACTCCGTCGCCATTGCTTCAATTTTTGCAAAATTTTCTGGAGTGATTGGTCTATTGGTATTTCCCCAAGCAATGGCGTCATGAATCGCTGGAGTATCTTCAACAAACTTGTCGTTGGGTGAACGACCGGTACGATCACCAGTATCACAACAAAGGGCGCCATTGGAAGCTAGAACGCCTTCTTTGCGAAGAAGCGATGTCTCAACAAGTTCGGCTGTTGACAAATTAGAATGAATTGTAACGCCGGGAAAATCGAGGGTTTTTGTTGCAGTTTTCATTGTATTTCTCTTACTAAAAGGATGAATGAAGATTGGTTGCGTGAAACCTCGCATTCTACCGTACACCCGCCCTGTTTGTGTTATTAATTTAATTGAAAACCGACCAAAAGTACATGCGTGATTGACCAAACAACTCGTTGCGGATACCCTGCCATTCCCTATGGCGATCGTAGCTCAGTCGGTAGAGCACCGGGTTGTGATCCTGGATGTCGCGGGTTCAAGTCCCGTCGGTCGCCCTTTACGAATTTTGACCCATCAGAGAAAAACTACCAGCGGGATAGTTATTCCAACTCAATACCGCACTCGCTGCAAACATTTGCTCCTGACACTCTTTTGGGGTAGCCACAATGGACGCAGTGATCTTTTGACCAAGGTCGCTTCCTCCAAACAAGAAGTATCACCATGAATGGTCCAAAAAGCCAAAGTGATGTAAAGACAGACATAATAAGTGCACCGAATGAGCCGGTTGCACAGTAGCAATCTGTCTTTCTTCTCACCATTAAAAAAAGTGGAATCGATAGTAAGAGTTCTACGAGAGACCCTGCAAACAACCACCCAGTAAGTTTAACTAGTGGGCTAGGATCTCTCTTTCCGCGAAGAATGAAAATAAAGAGTAATGTTGACCAGATAACCCATGATATGAAAATAAATAAAATTGGATAGCTCATCTCCGGTTCAAATCCACCGTCAAAGATCCAAATACAACTGTACAAGAGGGGTGCTATTCCCCAAGAATCCCCCTCACCATTCTTACCGAGAATAAGCGTCAATACAATCGAGATTACTGCAGAAGCAAAAATAACGCATAAGGTCGTCCCGATAAAGCCAGCCATCAAGACGCTGATTTTTAGTGGCATCCCTTTGCTGGCTACTTTTGGAGGTTTGACTATAGGCAAAACGAAAATGGCTTGTGTCGCTACAAAGAAAAGTGACGCGATGATTATGTACTCATTGGAATCTAAACCCAAGTCATACGCTAGAAATGCGCCTGAAAAAGCTGCCACCGCTAGAGCAATACTCACCACCACTCCAAGAAAAACCAACCACCGTTTTGATCCCAGCATGTCTACACAGTACCAGAAGATACAATTCTCATTATGAAATTCCATGCAATCCAACATGATGTTGTCCAAAATGACCCTCGTGCAACCCAAGCAATAATTGAAGGACTAGTCGACGATGCAAACATTGCTTATGGGGATTTCGTTGTACTTCCTGAAATGACAACAACTGGTTTTTCGATGGATATTGACGTTGTATGTCAAGGTGATGCCGTTGCTTGGGCATGCGAACTCTCAAAAAAGCTAGGTATTTGGGTGCAAGTGGGTTGGGCAAAGAGAAATTGTAACCGTGCGAAAAATTGCATTTCAATATGTTCGCCAGATGGCGAACCAGCGGTAACTTACGAAAAAATATTTACTTGTAACCCTTTAGGCGAGAACCAAATTATTGACAATGGACACGAGATAGTCATTCTCGAAATTGAAGGAAGGCATATCTGCCCACTCATTTGTTATGACTTACGATTCCCAGAACTTTGGCGGCTCGCAGCCCTTGAAGGAGCAGATATATTTACAAACTCTGCAAACTGGCCTCGCATAAGGATTCACAGTTGGTCTGCTCTACTCGTTGCAAGAGCAATCGAAAATCAAGCCCAAGTTATCGCTGCGAATCGAGTGGGTGAAGATGATGTTGCACTATGGGGAGGATGTTCAGTCGCTCTTTCTGAAGAGGGCAATATTCTCGCAAGTGCTGATGAGGATTCAGAAGTTTGCATCAGTGCACTATTTGACAAAACTGCATCTGAGAAATGGCGAAATGACTTTCAAGCGCTTCAAGATACGCACCGAGAACTTCTAGGGAATATAGAGGTTCGGCATGTATCGGCTTGATGAGGAATGCAGAGTCGGGTACCCTTTGCAACTTAAGAGTTCGGCGAAATAGCTCAGTTGGTAGAGCACTGCACTGAAAATGCAGGTGTCCCCGGTTCAAGTCCGGGTTTCGCCATTAAACTATCCCGCGGGTCGATTCCTGATTTATCCAGCTTCACGAAGGCGATCAATTCGCATCTTGTGTACGAGTCGTTTCATTGTGTCATTCGTTGCGTTTGCAGCGCTCATTCCACCAAGGGGATAATATTCAGATAGTGCAGCTGCAAGCCTTGCCTCAGTTGTCATCATGAAATATGCAGGCCGATCAAGAATACGAGTTGCAAACTTTAACGCTCTTTGCAAATATCTAGGTGTTGTTGCAAGAACAAGCGTGTCCCCCTCAAGATTCATCGGAAGACAACGAAATTGCCACGCTTGACGATGAGTTACAAAAGATCTTGCTTCAGTGCGTGGAATAAATGTAACTGGATCAATCGTCGGTGCGTTATATGCATATTGGTATGCCCAAGCTTCTTCAATTGCTTCGGTTGAAACATTACAAAGTTTCTCGGCAATCTCGCCAAATGGTCGTCCGCTTTCTTGTTGTTGTTCAAGAATTGATTGAACATCGACTTCGGTGAGCAATCCTTGTTCGACAAGTACTTCGCCTAAAAGGAGAGTGCGTCCGTTCTTCCATACATTTAATTCATCCATGCCACACCATCGGTAAGCATCTCACCGCACTATATTGGAGTATGGAATATGGGCGGCAGAGTAAGTAAAGCAGTGTCGATTGTGCAGGCAAATAGTGTTATAGGTCTACAAATTAGACTGTACACGCTTCCCCAATGAGGTTTTCTGGGTTTAGACCTAGAAGTTCATCTTTGACAAATACCCCATCTTCACGGATTGCCTCTCCGTCAAAGCTAATGGTACCTCCACCATATTCAGGCCGTTGTATCAACACTAAGTCCCAGTGAACTTCTGATTTATTCCCATTGCATGCATCGTCGTATGCATTACCTGGCGTAAAGTGCATCGAGCCCGCAATCTTTTCATCAAAAAGAATGTCCTTCATCGCTTCCTTAATGTAAGGATTAAATCCAATTGCAAACTCTCCTACATACCTCGCACCCTCGTCTGAGTTGAATATATCTTCCAAAAACTCCCCACCCTGATCAGCGGAGCAACCAACAATTTTGCCATCCATAAATTCTAAACGAATGTTTTCAAACGAATGCCCTCTATAGATAGAAGGAGTGTTGTAATGAATAACACCGTTTATCGAATCTTTCACAGGTGCTGTAAAGACTTCGCCATCTGGAATATTCAACTTGCCGCAACATGGAATCGCAGGAATATCTTTGATAGAAAATCGCAAGTCGGTATCGCCTGGTCCTTTAATGTGAACTTGATCAGTGGCATTCATCACTTCTACTAACTTGTCAGCAGCTTCTGCCATCAGACTGTAATCAAGAGTGCACACATCAAAGTAAAAATCTTCAAACGCTTCGGTGTTCATACCAGCAAGTTGAGCCATACCTGGGGTTGGCCATCGAAGCACACACCAGCGAGTGTGATTCAATCGTTGCTTCATGTGTACTGGAGTTCCGTAAATTCTCCCCCATGCCTGTTGACGTTCTGGATCTAGGCCACTTAATTCACTAACATTATGAGAACCACGCATACCAAGATATGCATCCATGTGTTTCATGCGTTCAAGGTCATACGAAGACCATGTTTCATAACACGCATCATTCGCACCATCATGAATTGCTCGCATAATCTGCCCATCACGAAGCACAACGTGTGCATGACCGCCCACTTCATGTGTTGCTTTAATGATTGAAATAATCATTTCGCGAGGCATGTCGAATGCTTCTACAAGAATATGCTCATCCGCTTGTAAAGCAGTTGAGTAATTAATCAATAAATCTGCTAATTGTGTATACCTTGGGTCAATCATTGGGGATGTGTCCTTTCGATTATGAAGAGCAACACATAATACCAGATGCTTTCAGATGCCCGCGAAGATATCCTGAGCAAGATCAATAACATCCGAGTCCAATGTACAGTCATCTCGCACCCACAATTTCCCTTGGTATTCATCATGCATAGGTGCAAGCCAAAACCAGCCTCCTAATTGGGATTCCAACATCTGGTTCGGTTGCCAAAACCCATCAGAACAACGCCCGTGAGCTACGCGTGATCCCTTGGCTGGATGTTCGTCCCATCTCTCTATATGTGATCCGAGAAATGCTGACTCAACATCACCAGACCCTTGAATGTAGGGTGTACAGACAAGGATAAGATTTGCCTCCTTTGGCATAAATTGTTTTTGCGCTCGATGCAGAAGCCGATCAATCCTTGGCAATTCATCCACAAAACCACTTGGAAAACCAATCACTAAAGATACTCTCTTTTCATCATTTGGAGAAACAATTTTCACCCCACCAAGTTCAGTTCCCTCTTCATCTCGAACAACATGTTCATCACCGAGACGCGCGGTCTCAATAAAAGAGGCGGCTTGCGTCACATAAAACTGCATCGCTTCATCTTGTAATTCTTCTTTCCATCGAATTTTAACGACCCACGGCCTTTCAATTTGCTCAAGAATTCTAAGGCGTGAGGAAATTTTCAATCGACGGTTTTTTGGACGACTACTGCCAAGGCGTTTGACGTGTACAAATAACCGGACACCATCACGTTGCAGTAGCAAATCACATGTTTTTCCTGATGGAGTTGGCACTTCTATTTGAATCGAACACCCACACCTTCTAGCATGCAATGCAACCAATGCCTCAGCAAAAGAATCTAAAAAACCTCTGCGGTTTTTACGGGCTTGTAATCTGTGATAGAGTGGATCGAGTTCAGTGTCTCCCTGCCAAGTACGAATCATCCCGACAATCGCAGGGTTCAAATCATGAGCAAAACGATCAAGACCAAGTTCACTTGGGGTCAAAATGTTCTCCTACATAGCATATCTGTCATAGTTTACTCTTGAAACCGGTGTGGAGGTAGTTGGCAACTCTCGCACTCTTTAGTGTCCATCGACCAAAGTTCTTCTATAAAATCTTTTGCTTGGCATCCGTCAATTTGCACGTCACGCTCTCTTGATAATACCTGTTCAATTTGATTTCGCCCAATCCGTACTGTGAAAAATGAACGGTCATCCTTCCAATCACGATGAAGAACCTCCGTTCGCTTTTCAATAAAGTCCACCGCTTTACTAGCACTACTTGGAAGCGAAAGAACAACTTCACGAACATCCCCAATTACATGAACTTGCACTTCTGAAATCAAGGTTTCTATTCCCTCGCCAGTTGAAGAAGATATTTGAATTGCATCTGGATATCTTGAGACCCAGACCAATCGGTCAGAGGGATTTTCAAGAAGATCTATTTTGTTCAATACTAATAGTCGCGCTTGATGCTCCGCTCCAATTTCTACTAAAGTGTTTTCCACTGTCTCAAGTTGAGACATCGCGTTTGAATCAGAAGCATCAAGGACTATTAACAGCAATTGGCACTGAATTGTTTCTTCAAGAGTTGAACGAAAACTTGCAACTAAGTGGTGTGGCAATCTGCGAATAAAGCCAACGGTATCTGACAACATTGCATTTGTTCCACCGCCAAGTTCTAATCGCTCAACTCTTGTAGAAAGTGTTGCAAAGAGTTGATCATGTGCCCATGCGCCACCTGAGGTGAGTGTATTAAACAGCGTCGACTTACCAGCATTCGTGTACCCAACGAGCCCGACAGTAAAGTAATCACTATTTCTCTTTTCAACTTCCCGTACTGACCGTTTCTGAATCTCTTCAAGTTCTCGACGCAATTGTTTTTGTCGACGTTGAACCAACCTGCGATCAATTTCTATTTGTTGTTCACCTGGACCACGTGTTCCAATTCCAACTGGGGCTCCACCAGTAACTTGACCTAAATGGTCCCACATTGCACGAAGTCTTGGGTATGTATATTCGAGTTGTGCAATTTCAACTTGTAATTTTGCTTCAGTAGTTGATGCGCGACTAGAAAAAATATCCAATATTAACTCACTTCGATCGATAATTTTTCGATTTGTCGCTTCTTCTAGATTACGGATTTGTGCTGGAGTCATGTCATGATCAAAAATAATTACTGATGCATCAACAGATTCTGCAAGATCTTTAAGTTGAGTAACCTTTCCCCTCCCAAGAAAAGTACGCCCACTAGGAAGACGGCGTTTTTGTGTCAACTGACCTACTACAACTCCGCCTGCTGACTCCGTCAAGGCACATAGTTCATCGAAGCGATCTTCAAGAGGGATACATTCTCCTCTGAGAGTCATGGCGACAAGCACCGCTCTTTCTGCAACTACATTTAGATCTTCTCGTTGTTCATGACCCATAGTACTCGCGGCTCCTCGCCACTCGTGGTATTGTAGTGCACTTAAAGAAAGTACTTTATATACATTTTGAACACATGAAGAAGGGGGAAAGGAATTCGCATGTCATTTCGACCTCGACTCATGCCAATAATGTTGGTATTACTCACAACCCTCGCAATTGTTCAGTTATCAATTGCTATAACAAGTGCTTCTCCTAGTTATGAGTGGTTCGACCCACTTATCGATGTTCGGGGCGTCCTAGTGGACCGCCATGTAAAAGTGCCAGACGAAGAAGAAATGCAGAAAGCAGCAATCAAAGCGATGATTGAATCTCTAGAAGATCCCTATGCCCTGTTTGTTCCAGACGAGAAGGAAAAAGCTTTCATCAAAGATCTCGAAGGTGATTACGCAGGAATTGGTGCTGAGGTCCGTATGATTGACGGAGAACTCGTCATCATCACACCAATGGATGATTCACCCGCACTCAATGCAGGTGTTAGAGCTGGAGATGTAGTTGAAAATATCGATGGCGAACGAGCAATTGATTCAACTATTCAAGAGCTCATTGATCAACTCACTGGACCTGTTGGAACTGATGTTCAAGTCTTTGTTCGACATAAGGATGGATCAAAAGAAGAGCTCACGATTACTCGTGGGCATATTCAATCTCCTAGTGTTTCAGGATTAATTCGCAGAGATCAAAAATGGTCTTGGTGCTTAGATGAAGATAATAGCATTGCGTATATACGCATCAGGCAATTTAATGAAACAACTCCAAACGAATTGGCTGTTGCATTACAAGCTGCCAAGCGAGAAGGTGTTCTTAAGGGACTCGTTCTTGATTTAAGAGATAATCCCGGCGGAGCACTCTCTGCAGCAATCACAATTTCAAATATGTTCCTTGAGAGCGGAAATATTGTCACTGTTACAGGTAGAGCAAACCCTACAAGATCATGGGATGCCCAGCCCGATCATATTCTGCATAACGTTCCTATTTTGGTTATTGTTAATGGTAATTCTGCTTCTGCATCTGAAATAGTTGCAGGGAGTTTGCAGGCAAACGAACGTGTCGCCATTCTTGGAACAAGAACTTTTGGCAAAGGGTCTGTGCAAGAAGTTTTAGAACTTGCCTCTGGTGGAATGTTAAAATTTACAACTGCACGATATGACCTTGCCAATGGAAGAACTATTGACAAACAACTTTCTGAAGACAAAAGTCTTTGGGGTGTAGATCCAAACGAAGGGCTGGTCATTCTTGAGTCACCTGAAGAGTTCAGCGCCCGTTTAAAAAGCAGAGAACCATACATCGTCATCACTGATGATGAACCAAAAGAAGGTGCTTGTGGGAATGTGGAATGGATTGAAGAAACTTTTCAAGACCATCAGCTCGCACAAGCTCTTCTTGCTATTCAAACCAAACTTGAAACAGATCAGTGGCCAATTCTAACTGAAACAAACCCTGTAATTCAAGGAGTCCGTGAAGAGGTTACTGAACTTGCAAAAGAAAGAATTGAAATATTAAAAACTCTGATTGACGTTGATAAACAACTGACATTTCTCCAGACTGAACTTGATGAAGAAGATGCTTCTCTGTTTCCAGAAGATACCAATCTAAAGAATGTAAGTATGACTATCAGAGATACTGATGGGAACATCCTTGGCACTTGGCGTGTCAAAAATGGTGACGTTGAAGCAGCACTAGATTCATTACAATTGGAACCAGAAGAACAAACATACGAATAATTACATGGAATGGGGGATACTACCTATGACCCTTGTATTAGGAATCGAATCGAGTTGTGATGAAACTGCAGCATCTGTAGTACAAGATGGTTGCACAGTTCTTTCTAACATTGTCGCATCTCAGGACGAACTTCATACTGAATATGGTGGCGTTGTCCCTGAAATTGCAAGCCGCGCTCACTTGGAACGAATTCTTCCAGTAATCCAAGAAGCAATAAAAAATGCAAACATAGAACTCAGCGCTATCGATGCAGTTGCGGTTGGCAATCGACCAGGTCTCATCGGTTCACTTCTCGTTGGAGTCGCTGCAGCGAAAACACTTGCGTGGACACTTAACAAACCGATTATCGCAGTTGATCATGTCATCGCGCATCTGTGGGCACCACACCTATCAGGTGCGAGCATTGAATACCCAGCGCTTGGAGTTGTTGTTTCAGGTGGTCATACTTCTTTACTTCTCTTAACCGATCCTTCAAATGCCAAGTGTTTAGGTAAGACAATCGACGACGCAGCAGGTGAAGCTTTTGATAAAGCTGCGGCGATACTTAAACTTGGTTGGCCCGGTGGGCAACGAATTGATAACGCAGCTGCAAAGGGCTCCCCTGTTCACCGATTACCAAGACCAAAAACAAAGGGCAACCGCCCCGACTTTTCGTTTAGTGGATTAAAAACTGCTCTGTTGTATGGAGTTCGGGGAAACCCTTCAAAAGTTGACGGGAAAATGATCTTCCCTCACAGTCCAGAAGAACTCTCAACACAGGAAATATGTGACTGGGCATCCTCATTTCAACATGCTGCAGTTGACTCTATCATTAACGGTGTCCACAACGCTCTTTCGAATAATCCTGTACGATGTGTTGTCTCAGGTGGTGGCGTCTTAGCGAACTCTCTCCTGCGAACAAAACTTACAGTTACCGCTGAACAGTTTCACATCCCAATACATCTTCCTGAATCTACTTACTGCGTCGACAATGCAGCAATGATTGCAGGCCTAGGACATTACTTATTCACACACGGTCAACGCGACTCACTTTCCATAACTGCATCACCTCGAGGCATTGCCTCATAACCTTATCTTTACCTCTCATGAATACAAATCCAAAAAAGAAGTCAAGCAGAACTAATGATCTCTTGCCGCCAATATCTGCTTTTCAACAATCAACTCACAAAATGATTGACGACAAACACCCCTCAATGCTTCGAGAAGAGGAGTTACTAAAGAATGTTGTTCTTGATTTTGGTCGAAGCAGTGGCCCAGGTGGACAACACAGAAACCGAAAAGCAACCGCATGTACAGCAACGCATATTCCAACTGATATTAGTTCTGAGGCAACAGAGAGACGAAGGCAAAGTGAAAACAGAAAAATGGCGATTAGCAGGCTAAGGCGAACACTTGCCATCCTTCTTCGAAGAAAAATCAACTTAGATTCTTATACTCCAACTGAACTTTGGGAGAATCGGCGACAAGGCGACAAGCTTCCAATCAATCCTAAACACCAAGAATATCCTGCTATTCTTGCAGAGACTCTTGACATTATTCTCGCAACTGATTTTAACATGAGTGATTCTGCAGATATTCTTCAAGTAACAGGCACACAACTTCTTACAATTATCTCGCATGACAAAGCAGCTCTAACTTGGCTTAATGATCAGCGTAAGGAACACGGTCTAAAACCGTTGCAGACATGACGACGACTTCAAATATATCAAGAACCGTAAACGATATCATCGGAACTATTCTTCCTGAGTTAATTACTATCAGGCATGACCTCCACAAGCATCCAGAACTTGGTTACAACGAAACTCGAACGAGTGGGGTCATTCAAGATTTCTTAACAAAAATTGAGGTCCCCTTTGAAGCAGGGCTTGCAAAGGGCACAGGAGTCCTTGGGCATCTTGAGGGGAACGGTGACAATTCGATTGCGCTGCGAGCGGACATTGACGCTCTGCCCATCACTGAAGAAAATGAATTTGATTGGAAATCCATCCACGAAGGGTGCATGCACGCGTGCGGTCACGATGGGCACACAACAATTTTGCTTGGAGCAGCAAAAGTTTTGTCGACTATTGCAAAAGAACAAGAGTTACCAAACCCAGTCACATTTGTTTTCCAACCCGCGGAAGAAGGCGGTGGCGGTGGAGAACAGATGGTACTTGATGGGTGCCTTGATGGTTCACGTATTGGCAAACCAGTAGGAATGATGTTCGGCCTGCACGGCTGGCCTCAACAAAAACTTAACGATGTTGCAACTAAGGTAGGCCCCATGCTTGCAGCTGACATCGGAGTCAACGTTACCATTCGTGGTGTAGGTGGACACGCTGCTTTCCCACACCTTTGCTGTGATCCGATTTTGTGTGCTTCTCAACTCGTACTTGCACTACAGCAACTCGCGTCGAGAAATACTGATCCCCTTGATGCTCTGGTAGTTTCAATAACTCAGTTCAATGGAGGTTCGGCGCACAACATTATTCCAGAAGAAGTCAAACTAGTTGGCACCATGAGATATCTTGAACAAGAAACTGGTGAGATGGCAAAAAAACGATTTGTCGAGATTGTGAATGGTGTTGCCACAGCACATGGTTGTGAAGCGTCCATCACATTGCATGATGGTTATCCAGTCACTCGCAATGATGAGAAGGCGGTTGAAACATTTTTTGAAATAGCAAACGAAACTTTATTAGAGGACCAGGTTTTACTTTTTGAAAAACCGGTAATGGGAGGCGAGGATTTTTCATATTATTGCAAAGAAGTGCCTTCTTGCTTTTTTGCACTTGGACTACTTCCCCAAGACAAAGAATCAATGCCTTCGTTACATCAGCCAACATTCGATTTCAATGACGATGCAATCAAAACAGGTATAACTATGTTTTGTGCCCTCGCTCTTCAAACAAAATTAAATTGATGCTTGTGAAATATGAAAATCAATCATGACATCGTAGTGGATGAAATTGATTTTCAAAAATAACTCTGCAAGTTCCGGGTCAAACTGCGAACCTGCACAAGCTGTTATTTCTTCAAGAACTTCGGATCTACTCATTTTCTCTCGATACGAACGAGAAGAGCACATAGCATCAAATGCATCTGCAATTCCAAGAATACGTCCAAAAAGTGGTGTCTCTTCACCTTTTGTCCCGTCAGGATACCCACCGCCATCCCACCTTTCATGGTGAGAGCGTACTCCAGGAAGTACTGAATGCAGTTGATGGACTTCTCGTAATATGTTTTCGCCAATAACTGGATGAGCTCGAATCTGATTAAATTCTTCGTCGGTCAATCTTCCGGGTTTTCGAAGAATTGCTTCAGGAATACCAATCTTTCCTATGTCGTGCACTAATCCACAAATATGAACTTGCTCTATTGTTGTCGAATCAAGTTCCATAATTTGAGCAAGTTCTTTTGATAGCCATGCCACTCGCTCAGAGTGCCCACAGGTGTACGTATCCTTCGCATCAATTGCATTAACGAGTGCTGAAACAGTTCCAAGAAGAAAACCGTGCCTTTCTTCAGTGTATCTTCGTTCAATGTCCGCACGCTTTAAGTTTGACATCGCAAGTGAAGCAATTTCTGCTAGACCTGTGCAATATTCAATATCCTCATCAGCGGTTTCTCCTCTAGCTTGCCCTTCTCGGTTATCAAGATAGATACATCCTGCGACTGACTTACCAATCATGATGGGAACACACAATGCTTCCTCGATGTTGTATTGCATAATGCTCTGTGCTTCTTGTTCAATTACTTCTGTCTTCTGAAACCGAACTGGTTCCCCTTCCATAGCAGCATCAAGTAATGAGCGACTAATATTGAGTGAGCCATCAGAAGCAACTCTTCCTTTGGTTGCAAGTATTTCAACTCGATCCCCTCCTACTGCTCTTAAGATTGCAACATTTCTAAACAACGTTCCAGCGCTTGCAGCTGTAGCGATTGCTAGAGCCATATCTGTTTCTGATTCCGACGCATGAAAAATTCGGCTACATTCTAGTAACCCCTGCAATCGTTCTTGTGCCAGTTTTACACCGCTCTGGGTACGGTCAATTCGAAGAATCGAAGTGCCACGAACTGATTTAGCATCATCAAATGTTTCAGAGTAAAGATTCCCTGCATTACGATCAATAATTTGAAAGGTAAATGGTTCGATTGTGATGAGATCACCAGGATGCAAACGAATGGGTTTTGAATCTTTTAATTTAATTCCATTGATAAATGTTCCATGCCGAGATCCACTATCTTGAATTTTCCAGATAGGGTCACCGTCTGATGTATGTTTGACAATAACTGCGTGATTTCGTGAAACTGTCGCTCCAGATGGCAGTGCAAGTGTATGTTCTGCCCCCCTACCGATTGTGATTGGTGCGTCGCCATCTAACATCAGCGAATGAAACACTGGTCCATGCAATGTCTCTAGCACGAGTTTTTGATGCTCTGTCATACCTTGTATAGAATACCGTGAGAATTGTGTGCAGTCCCCAAACGTAGTGTTGCTCGATAGCGAAGTCTTTGCTACACTACCACGTTCACTAAAAACACCGTTACTACCACTGCGTCGTGACTTGCTGGCCAGCATTCACACAGAACGTTGGTGGAAGGCAGGAGAATCACATGGCCAAAAAGATAGAAAAGCAATTTAAGGTGCTAGCACCCGGCGGTCAAGCCACACCAGCACCCCCTCTTGGTCCTGCATTAGGCGCAAATGGCGTGAATCCAGGGCAATTTATTCAACTATTTAATGATCGAACACGCGATCTCAACGGAAAAATCGTTGGTTGCATCATTACGCTGTATGCGGATCGATCATTTGATATTGAGATAAAGTCATCTCCCGCAGCAGTGCTCTTACGAGCTGCAGCTGGAATTGAAAAGGGCTCGGGAGTACCTCATACTGAAAAAGTGGGCTCGGTCACAAAAGATCAAGTCAGAGCCATCGCTGAAGAAAAAATGGAAGATCTCAATGCTGCATGTATCGAGTCAGCAATGCGGATTATCGAGGGTACCGCCCGCTCAATGGGCGTGACTGTGGAGGGAGCATAAACCATGCCACGAATAACAAAACGGCAAAAAGCGAATCTGGAAATTGCTACGAAAGGGAAAATGCCCCACAGCGTCCCAGAAGCAGTAAAACTACTAAAAACATATCCCGCAGCCAAGTTTGATCAAACTGTAGAGGTTGCGGTCCATCTATCTATTGACCCAAGGCAAGCCGATCAGCAACTACGAGGCTCCGTATCGATGCCCAAAGGTGTTGGGCGATCTGCCAAAGTCATTTGTTTCTGTGGCAAGGATAAAGAAGATGCAGCTAAAGCTGCAGGTGCAATCGAAGCGGGTTCTGAAGAACTCGTAAAGAAAATTGAAGGCGGTTGGCTTGACTTTGACGTTGCAATCGCCTCACCAGATATGATGCGATTTGTAGGTAAGCTTGGACGCCAACTAGGTCCAAAAGGCCTCATGCCTTCACCAAAAGCAGGTACTGTGACACCAGATATCGAAACTGCAGTTGCTGAATTCGCTGCAGGTAAGGTCGAATATCGTAATGATGATGGTGGAAATATCCACTGTATCGTTGGAAAAATTAGCTTTTCAGAGGAAGATCTCACTGAAAATCTAAACTTTTTTATCAACCTCATTTCAAAAGCACGCCCAGCAGCCGTAAAAGGTGAATTCATCAAGAATTGTTCAATTAGTGCCACAATGACCCCAAGCGTAAAGGTAGCAACATAAACTGCTACTCCCTAAGGAGTTACACCAATGAGTAAACAAATCAAAAATATGATTGTTTCCGATTACAAACGCCGTTTTAGCGATGTTAAGAATGCGTTAATCATCGATATCCGTGGCATTGAAGCAAACGAGAATAACAACCTTCGTGTTGACCTTCTTGGTAAAGATATCCACATCACAGTTTTAAAAAATAGTCTTGCAAAAACTGCGTTTGAAGGCACTTCCCTTGAGGTTCTTTCAACCACACTTACTGGTCCTTCCGCGCTTGTATTCGGTGGTGATTCGGTCGTCGATGTTGCTCGAAATATCGTCGACTGGGCTAAAAAAGTCAAAAAGCTTGACTTAAAGGCGGCAGTGCTCGATGGAGAGTTGTTTGATGGCCCCGATGGGGTAAAGCGTCTCAGCGACTTCCCAACGAAAGAAGAAGCGCAGGGTACAGTCATCCAGTTGGTTCTTTCACCTGCTGGAAATCTCGTAAAAGCAGCTACAAGTCCAGGTGGCAACGTAATGGGAATTATCAAAGAAATCAGAACTCGTTTAGAAGAGGGAAACAAGGTCGAAAAGATCGCCTAATCAACACGAGAAGTACACGACATCGCGTTTGGGACTGGCCCGTGAGGGTTAAAAGTCACACAGGGTGGCTCCTCTCCCACGCATGACACCTTAAGTTATGGAGTATGAACATGTCCGAAGAAGCAACAGCAACAAAAGAATTTGATAAAGCAATCAGCAAAATTGGCGATGAAATCGCTGGTCTTACTTTGACTCAAGCAGTCGATTTAGCTGATTACATGAAAGATACCTACGGTATTGAACCAGCAGCAGGCGGTGCAGTAATGATGGCAGGCCCAGCTGGTGGCGATGGTGGTGAGGACGAACAAACAGAGTTTGATGTTATTCTTGAAGCTTGCGGCGACAAGAAAATTGCAGTCATCAAAGCTGTTCGTGAAATAACTGGTCTAGGGCTAAAAGAAGCCAAGGCATTGGTTGACGAAGCACCAAAAGCAGTCAAAGAGAAGGTGTCCGACGACGAAGCTAACGATATCAAAGGCAAACTTGAAGAAGCAGGCGCAAGCGTCACAATCAAGTAACCTATTGCTAGTCTAAAACTTAGAGCAGCGAGTACATCTGTACTCGCTGCTTTTTTTCTGCACTGACAATGTAGGTATTATTTCATGGATAATCCTTCCTCGTCCGATAACCAACGACCAATCAACTCCCAGTACAAAATGCTTGACCATTCTAAAAAATAAAAAAATAATAATAAAAGTTCAAGTTTTTGACCCCGCTCCTTGCCCAAAAATAGCGCTTCGTATACCCTACGTGGCTCGGCAGCGGCGGTCGCGGCAACTTGGAAGACACAGTAAGAAACACACATAAAAACAGACAAACTGCCTTTCAACGCAGTAACGGTCAGTTATGAGGTTTATTTATGGCGACGATTACGGTACGCGATTTTTCAAAACGCGGAGATGCAATTCCTGTACCACCACTTACAAAAGTTCAGGGTGAAGCGTACGAAAGACTCATTCAATCTGATCTTGAACCATTAAAAAGAAAACCAATCGGGATTGAAGCGCTTCTTCGTGAAGTCTTTCCTATTGAAGCATACGACGGTTCAATGCGTGTTGAATATTTATATTACAAACTCGATGAGCCAAGGTACACAGTAGATGAATGCAAAGAACTTAGACTTACGTACGGTCGCCCATTTAAAATAGGTGTCCGTTTTGTTAGAGATGGTATTGCAGAAGTACTAGAAGAAGAAATTTATATTGGTGAAATTCCACTTCTTATCGGTGGTGGTGAATTTATCATTAATGGTTCTGAACGTTGCATTGTAAATCAACTTCACCGCTCCCCTGGTGTCGACTTTTCAATTCAAGACGACATGGGTGATCGACAATTGCATAAAGCAAGAATCATCCCAGAACGTGGTTCATGGATAGAAATTGAAGTCACGAAAAAAGATGTCTTAGCGATGAAGATTGACCAATCTGCAAAAATCGCAGCTACAACATTCCTCAGAGCACTTGACGAAGAATATAGTTCGACTGAAAAAATTCTTGATAAGTTCTACGATGTCAAGGAAATGTCAGTAAATAAGTTGAAACCTGAGTATTACTCAGCTGAACTCATTATTGATTCTGACACTGGGGAAGAACTCTGCAAAATTGGTGCTCAAATTGGCGACGCCTATGAAGCAATCCTTGCTTCTCCAATAAAAAAGATTTCGGTTATTGCAGACCCACCAGATGCACTAATTTTAAACACGCTCGCTGTTGAAAAACTTGACTTCCTTGCAGATGCAACTGAACACGAAGCATCACTATTAAAGATTTATGGTCGATTACGCCCAGGAAACCCACCACAAGTTGATAAAGCTCGTGCATTATTTGCTGACAAATTCTTCGATGACAACCGATACCGTCTTGGAAAAGTTGGACGCTTCCGCATCAATCGTAAATTTGATATGGAAATCTCTGAAGATGTAATGCATCTTCGACCAGAAGATTTCATAGCTGTAATCGAGTACATGCTCGACTTACGATCACGAAAAGATTCTGCTCACATTGACGATATAGACCACTTAGGTAACCGTCGCTTGAGAACATTGGATGAACTTGCTGTTGAAGAAATGCGAAAAGGTTTCCTCAAACTTCGACGAACTGTTCAAGAGCGAATGAGCGTTAAAGATCCAGACGAACTCAATAAGGTTGCAGATCTTGTCAACTCCAAGGCGGTAAGTTCTGCCATTGATTTCTTCTTTGGAAGAAGTGAACTTTCTCAAGTAGTTGACCAAACAAATCCACTCTCCATGCTCGTTCACGAACGTCGACTCTCTGCATTAGGACCTGGCGGACTCAACAGAAAACGTGCTGGGTTTGAAGTTCGCGATGTTCATATTTCTCACTATGGTCGTATTTGCCCAATTGAAACTCCTGAAGGCACCAACATTGGTCTCATTGCTTCTCTTGGTATCTATGCAAAAATTGATGAATATGGCTTCATTCAAACACCATATCGTGCTGTTCAACGGAATAAAGCCACTGATGAAGTTTGCTTTCTCCGAGCTGATGAAGAAATGAATTCGGTCCTTGCCCCAACTGAAGTCCTCGATGAAAAAGGAAAAATCACTGGCGATCATGTTATTGCTCGTCGCAGTGGTGAGCTCACCCAAGTTGATTCGAATGAAGTTAAGTACATTGATATTTCTCCAAAACAGCTTGTGGGAGTTTCTGCATCACTAATCCCATTCCTGGAACACGATGATGCCAACCGTGCTTTGATGGGTTCAAACATGCAACGCCAAGCAGTCCCACTCATTATTCCTGACCCTCCAATTGTGGCAACAGGGATGGAGAAAATTGTCGGCCATTATTCAGGCATGTTGGTCAAAGCAAAACAAGGTGGCAAAGTTACATATGTCGATTCTAGGCGAATTTTAATTGATAACTCTGATGAATATATTCTTAAGACCTTTAGAGGTCTTAATGAACGAACCTGCCAATCGCAAAAGCCAATTGTTAAAATTGGCGACACGGTCAAGAAGGGACAAATCATAGCTGATGGTGCTTCTACCGTGAACGGCGAACTCGCTATTGGCAAAAATGTCCTCGTTGCCTTCAATACTTTTGATGGCTACAACTTTGAAGATGCAATTGTCATCTCTGAACGTCTTGTCAAAGACGATGTCTTTACCTCAATCCACATCAATTCATATGAGGTTGAAGTACGAGACACTAAACTTGGCAAGGAAGAATTCACGTGCGATATTCCAAACGTCTCCGAGAGACAATTGATGAATCTCAATGAAGATGGCATCATTAGGCAAGGCGCTCGGGTTGGACCAAATGACATTCTTGTGGGCAAAGTTGTTCCAAAAAGTAAAAACGAACTAACTCCAGAAGAAAAATTGCTTCATGCAATCTTTGGTCGCGCCGGTGAGGATGTTAAAAACGAATCGCTCAATGTTCCTGCAGGATCAAGCGGTGTTGTTATTGGCACTAACCACTTCAGTCGACGTATGCACCTGGACTCTGATCAAAAGAAACAGATCAAGAGAAAAATGGATGCTTATGAAGATGAGATGAATAATATTGCCATAACTCTCTTTAGAGACATGGTCAGCGAAATGAATGCGATTCTAGGTACCGAAATGGTTGACCCAGCTACTCGCCAAAAAGTTGGTCTCTCAGATATTCCTGAGGTTATCATTGAACAGATTGATGGTTTCTCTGAGAAATGGGTTAAGGGCTCAAAAGACGCAAAGATAGAAGCTGCAAAAATCCAAGATCAATATTGGCCACGCATTGAAGCACTGTACAAGGAACGGGAACGAAAACTCGCACACATGAAACGTGGTGATGAACTTCCATCGGGTGTCCTTGAAAAAGTTGTCGTGTATCTGGCAAACAAGCGTACTATTTCTGTAGGTGACAAAATGGCTGGTCGACACGGGAACAAAGGCGTGATTGCTCGTATCGTTCCAGAAGAAGACATGCCATTCATGGATGACGGTACTCCCGTAGACATTCTTCTCAATCCACTGGGTGTGCCATCTCGAATGAATGTAGGACAGTTGTTGGAGTTACACCTAGGCTGGGCAGCAAAAGTTCTCGGGTTCCAAGCTGTTACACCAGTGTTTGATGGAGCTACCGAAGCCGAAGTTCTTGGTGCAATTGAAGAAGCAAACAATACTGTCCTTGCAAAACGAGAGCATTTTGAAGAAACAGGTGAAAACCCAGGTACTTCTAAAGAAATTTTGGCAAAAATCCCCTTTGCTGGAAAAGTGCAACTACACGATGGTCGCACGGGTGAACCATTTAAACAACCAAGTTCAGTCGGCGTGATGTACATGTTGAAATTACATCACTTGATTGATGACAAAATCCATGCACGATCAACAGGTCCTTACAGTTTAATTACCCAACAACCCCTTGGCGGTAAAGCTCGTACTGGCGGCCAACGATTTGGCGAGATGGAAGTTTGGGCTTTAGAGGGTTACGGCGCAGCGTACATGTTGCAAGAATTGCTCACAGTTAAAAGTGACGATGTAGAAGGCCGTACGAAAATTTATGACTCCATCGTGAAGGGCACCAATGTCCTAGAAGCAGGTATGCCCGTCGTGTTTGACGTGTTATGCCACGAGATAAGAGGTCTTTGTATGAATATTGAGTTGGAGAAGGATCAAGAAGAAACTGGAAGTCTTCTCTGATCCAACCGTTCGTATTTTCGAAACGATCTTCAATACACCTGATAGGAATAAAAAACCATGTCTGAACAAGTCTTTGATAAAGTTAACGATTTCAAATCTGCACGAATTGGTCTTGCAAGCCCAAGCGACATTCGCAGTTGGAGCTTTGGCGAAGTCAAAAAACCAGAAACCATTAACTACCGAACCTATCGACCAGAGAAAGATGGTCTTTTCTGCGAACGAATCTTTGGACCTGAACGTGACTACGAATGCGGTTGCGGAAAATACAAAGGAACTAAGTTCAAGGGAATCATTTGTGACCGGTGTGGCGTCAAGGTAACTCACTCAAGAGTTCGACGAAAGCGAATGGGACATATCAACCTTGCTGCATCTACTGTGCATATTTGGTTTTTCAAAGCACTCCCAAGTCGACTTGGAACGCTTCTTGGGATGAAGACATCCGATCTTGAGAAGATTATTTACTTTCAAGATTATGTCGTCCTAGAAGCAGGTGATGCTGAAATGGATGGCACCCCGCTTGAATACAAGCAAGTTATTACAGAAGATCAATATCGTGAAATTACAAGTCGCGGCGGATACGGAGATTTCCGTGCAGTCATGGGCGGCGAAGCTATTCGAGAAATTATCGAAGCACTTGATTTACATGAAGAAGTAACAATCATTCGCGAGGGATTAGCAAGCACTCGATCAAAGCAGAAAACTGCTGATCTAGCTAAACGCTTAAAACTTATCGAGCAGTTACGAGGAAGCCACAACGATCCTGCATGGATGGTTCTTGACGTTGTCCCTGTAATTCCACCTGAACTTCGACCACTCGTTATGCTTGAATCGGGCAACTTTGCAACAAGCGATTTGAATGATTTGTATCGACGAATTATCAATCGAAATAACCGATTAAAAAAATTAATGGACCTCAACGCACCTGAAGTTATCATTCGTAATGAAAAACGAATGTTACAACAGGCTGTAGATGCCCTTTTCGATAACGGACGATGTCGACGACCTGTCCTTGGCAGTTCGAACCGACCTCTTAAATCAATTACTGACATGATTAAGGGAAAACAAGGCCGTTTCCGTGAAAACTTACTTGGAAAGCGAGTTGACTATTCTGCACGATCCGTAATCGTTGTTGGCCCAACTCTTAAATTAAACCAATGTGGTCTTCCCAAGAAAATCGCACTGGAGTTATACCAACCATTTATTATCCGCTGCCTGAAAGATCGTGGGCTCGCTGATACTATCAAATCCGCTAAACGAATGCTTGAGCGTAGAGATGAAGAAGTTTGGGATATTCTTGAACATGTCATTCATCAACATCCAGTGTTGTTAAACCGTGCACCTACCCTTCACCGTATGGGTATCCAAGCGTTTGAACCCGTTCTCGTTGAAGGCAAGGCCATTACCCTTCACCCACTTGTTTGTACAGGGTACAACGCTGACTTCGACGGTGACCAAATGGCTGTTCACCTTCCCCTTTCGGTTGAAGCACAAACTGAAGCCCATGTTCTGATGCTTTCAACACATAATATTTTCTCCCCTGCACACGGGAATCCACTCGTGTCCCCAAGTCAAGATATTGTCATGGGTGTGTACTTTTTGACTCACATGGATATTAATGACACACGGCCTGATGAAGATTTGCGGAAATTCCGGAACGCGCATGAGGCGATTCTGTCATACGATTACGAGCAAATTTCACTCCAAGAAAAGATTCAAGTTCGTCTTCCGAGATATCCAAATATTGTAACTGACGAAAGTGGCCCTATCGAAAAGATGCCTGAAAATGGCCGAATTGTAACCACCGTCGGTCGTATCCTGTTCTGTGAAATCCTTTCCCAAGGAATGCCTTTCTACAATTGCTCGCTTACGAAGAAGGGCTGTAGTCGTGTCATCGATGATACTTTTGAAATAATGGGTCGACCAGAAACACTTACTCTTCTTGACGATATGAAGGATGTCGGTTTCAAAGCATCAACTTGGTCAGGCATTTCCATTGCAATCACAGATATGCGTATACCTTCCAACAAACAGGATCTTCTTGACGGAACACAAGCAAAAGTTGATCGAGTTGAACAAGCTACAGCAGCTGGTGCAATTACAAACCAAGAACGTCACAACCAACTTCTTGACCTCTGGTCTCATTGCCGAGAAGAACTTACTGGTTCCCTAATTAAGACCCTTGAAGTTGATCGCCGTGACCCTAAAGATAACAGTTATGTTGAAGTCGATTCTAATGAAGGTATTCGTTATCTCAACCCTGTCTACTTAATGTCTACTTCTGGTGCTCGTGGTAACGTAAGCCAGATGCAACAACTTGCGGGTATGCGTGGTTTGATGACAAAACCAAGTGGTGAAATTATTGAAACACCTATTAAAGCGAACTTCAGGCAGGGATTGAATGTTCTTGAATACTTCTCGTCAACTCACGGTGCACGAAAAGGGCTCGCAGATACAGCTCTAAAAACAGCTGACTCAGGTTACCTCACTCGTAAACTTTATGACGTCGCCCAGCCAGTAGTCGTGAACGATTTTGATTGTGCAACAAAACGTGGAATCACAAAACGTGCGGTCTATAAAAATGATGAAATACACATTCAACTTCGCGACTTAATTGTTGGGCGAACAAGCATGCAAACAATCATTAACCCTGTAACCGACAAAGTAATCGTTGCAAACAAACAGATTATTGATGAAAGCGTTGCAAACGATTTGGAAAATCTCAATATCGAAGCAGTTCAAGTTCGAAGTCCACTGACTTGCGAATCCGAATCGGGTTGTTGCGCATTGTGTTACGGGCATGATCTATCAACAAGCCAACTCGTTGAAGAAGGCATGGCTGTTGGAACCATCGCTGCGCAGTCCATTGGCGAACCAGGAACCCAACTTACAATGCGTACCTTCCACACAGGTGGTGTAGCATCCCGTGAGTTTGTTGAAACAAATTACAAGGCTTCACATTCTGGCACAATGATGCTCCGGGATTGCAATGAAGTTCCTTTACCAGAAGATAAAAATGGTTATCTCATTACACTTAAGCAAACTGGCGAACTTGTCATCGTTGATGATAAAGGTCGAGAACTCGACAAGGCGTTCCGTGTACCTTATGGTGCAACTGTCCGCATGCCTTCTGGAACGAAGGTGAAGAAGGGGAACATTTTGGTTGAATGGGATCCGCACATCATGCCAATTCTTGCTGAGAAAACTGGTTCCGTTGTCTTCAAGGATATTGAAATCGGCACCACGATGCGAGAAGAAGATAGCAAGGGTGTTACCGAACGAATCATTACAGAACATACCGGTGATTTACATCCTCAAATTCTTATTCAGGAAAATGAACAGACACTAGACTTCCACCACTTGCCTGCAAAAGCACGCCTTGAAGTAAAGAACGGCGATCTCGTCGTAACTGGACAAATGCTCGCAAAGCGCCCTCGAGAAGTGAAGGGTTCTGCAGATATCGTTGGCGGTCTACCTCGTGTTACCGAAATTTTCGAAGCGAGGGTTCCAAAAGAGCCAGCAATTCTAGCACGCGTGACTGGTCGAGTTGATCTTCAGTCCGAACGTAAGCGCGGCAAAATGGTAATTCATATTGTTCCAGAAGGCAGTGACCCAGTTGAGCACCTTGTTCCACAAGGCAAGCATTTGTTAGTCCATACCGGTGATAATGTCATTGCCGGAAGCCAACTTACTGAGGGCCCAAGGGATCCAAACAACATTCTTGAAATTAACGGTGAAGAAGCACTCTATAACTACATGATTTCTGAAGTTCAAAATGTCTATCGAGCTCAAGGCGTTCCTGTTTCAGATAAGCACATTGAAGTTATCCTCTCCAGAATGCTTAGTAAAATCCAGGTTCAAAAAGCTGGTGATACTGAACTACTCCCGATGGACTTTGTAGAACGGTATAAATTCCGTGTATCAAATAAGAATCTCGATGGCTCACTTATGATTAAAGATTCAGGTGATACTGATTTTGCTGTTGGAGACATTGTCGAAAAAGATACTATCAAAGAAGCGAATGCAATTGCTGAAGCTGAAGGTAAAACACCTGCAAAGACTACAAGGCCGAAGAAAGCAACTGGAAAGCCACTGCTTCTTGGAATTACTAAAGCTGCTCTCCAATCAGAATCTTTCTTGTCAGGTGCATCATTCCAAGAGACTACGAAAGTTCTCACTGAAGCTGCATTACGTGGAGCTGAAGATCACCTCAAAGGACTCAAGGAAAATGTGTTACTTGGACACCTAGTTCCTGCAGGAACTGGTTTTGATCCATATCAGAGTATGAAAGTTAAATTGCTCATTGATCCTATCCCAACAGATGAAGATGATGAGGATAGCATGATAGCTTTAGCAACTTCTCGTGCCGAAGCCGCTGGAGCACAACCCAGTAGCAGTGGACCAACTGTTCAAGTGCCTTCTACATCAGCAGTCGAAGTAGGCGAACTCTCATAGACATAGTTTCGTTACACCTTTGTAATAGTTCTACCTACCTCACACCCCGTAGAGTAATCATGCGCTTGGGAACTCTGCACCCTGTGTATGGTTTTGATCTTTGTGTCGAACCATTCTGAGGTGATTCCCTCGTTCATTAAGATGCACTTCGTTCATAAACGCGCGAATCATTGCAAGCCCCCTTCCCGATGGGAGTGTCAGGTTCTCATTAGCAGTAGGGTCGGGAATCGTCTGCGGATCATACCCCCTGCCTTGATCGATAACTTCAATTTCAACAAATTCACTCGTCACTGACCAAAGAACATCTATCTCGGATGTAGTATCGCCTTGATGACCGTGGAGAACTGCATTAGCAAGTGCTTCTTCAAACGCAACCCGAACTGAAAATAGATCGTGATCGCAATATTGGTTTTGCCGCATTAAGTCGAGAACAGATTCTTGAACCTCATCAAATGATTCGCGAAGACCGCAAATGGTGACCCGTTGTTTGTCTGGTTGTTCTGCTTTTGAGCACATTCAATACTCTATTGCCTCATTTGTTTTTTTTCCAGAAAAATCGGTAGGATTCTCACAAAAAAACAACTAAACATCTTACTTGGAGTAACACTCAGAAAAAGTGGTTATTACTTTCGAACAGAACCCATTGCATCAGCTAGTGTGTCGCAAATCGAAAAGGCCTTGTCTAATTTTGTGATCCGAAATACATCTCTAATCGGCCCATCGAGTGAAGCAAGAACGAGTTTCCCGTTCTTGTCTCCAATTTTCGTATTTACGGTAATCAGCATCCCCAAAGCTGAAGAAGAGAGGGCGTGTACATTCTTAAAATTTAGAATAACCTTGGGACAAGCCTTTCTCTCGACTACTGAAGACAATTCGTCTCCAATGCGGCTAATGCAAATCTCATCAAGAATGTTGGTTTCAACAAACTCGACATTAGTGATACCATCTTGTTCAAAAATTTGGAGCATTGATGTTTCAGCCATAATGATTAATCCTCACAGGTGTACCTTACCGTAAGAATGAATCGTTCGCGCCAGAATCGAGAATACTTCGGCTAAATAACATTTCTTCATTTTCTTGCTGAATGATAATCTCAGGTCTTAGAAGAATAATCAGTGTTGTTTCTTCGCGATTAGTAGTTCTATTTGTAAAGAACCTATTGAGATATGGGATTTTTGATAGCACTGGAACACCCACTTCAGTTTCGTATTCTCGAACCTTGCGTTGTCCACCTAGGAGCGCCGTTCCCTTATCTGGTACAGAAACAGTTGTTCTGATACGGTGTCGCAATGTAGATGGCAAGTCCACAGTTGAGTCAATCCCAATGGCACCTCCACCGCCTGCACCACCACCAGCTGCGGCTGCCGAGAAATCAGCAGTTGAGTTAAACTCGACTTCTTGGACATTAAAATCTACTTCCATCGTGACATAACGTCTGTCTGCGGAAATAACGCCTTGTACTTCGAACCGTACACCTGAGCCAGCAGTTCCAATTATTGGAGTGTACCCAATTGCACCCGCGTTAGAATCTAGACTGAGTGATGAAACATACGCAACTTCACGCGAAATATTAATCCAAGCGCGTTGGCCATTATGCATTGTTAGACGCGGAGCAGTAAGAATTGTATTACGCTTATCTGCCTGCGTTGCTTCTATCATAAGGTCCACTTGTACATCGTCCATGAATTGCAAACCAAAGCCCAGTGCTGGGTTGGCACCAGAAACTAGAGATCCAAAAGAGTTGAAGTTGCCAATGGTGTTGATTAATTGATTTGAGTTTTGCACAATTCCTAGTGGACTAATGCCTGAACCCTGCCCTTGTCCAACATTGGAGTACGCACCATTTGGTGGAGTTAGAGTCCAAATCATTTGAGATGGATCATCAGGGTCTGGTGTAGGAACATAAGTACCCCATGGAATTGTGTTTCCCGGAACAGTTGGGTTGCCATCACCATCTGGACCTGTCCATACGATTGGATCTACCAACTGTCCATTTGGATGGAAGAAATCGCTTAATGAAGCAGTTGGGTCATTCATGCTAAGTTGGTTGGACATATCATTATTTGTATTAAAATACAGGTCTAAGTCAAAACCAATCTGTTCGAACCAATCGGTTGCAATTTGTAAGAATCGAGATTCGACATTTATCTGCAACGCACGGACTTCTCGTAATTTTGCAAGCAATGAAGTTATTTGGCGATGAACTGCAGGGGTTTGCTTAATAATGAAGTTTCCATTGATTGAATCAATCTCATGTTGCCCATCATCATCCCAATCCCAAGCCCCTGATGGGCTCGTAATGTATTTTTCAATGAGGGTCTGCAATTCATCCATCAATTCCTCTTGTGTTTTGCCCTCATCAACGTCACCGTCACCGATGCCACCACCCGAGCCACCACCAGAGCCACCACCTGTGCCACCGCCACCGCCCCCACCACCTCCACCGCCGCCACCGAAGCCACCCCCCGTTCCACCACTGCCACCACCGGAACCACCCCCAGTATTTCCCCCACCTGTAGTAGAGAGTGCAGGTGCGTCAAAGTTTCTAATTTCAAAGAGAAGATCGGTAACGCTGTACACTTCAATATAAGTGTGATCTTTGAGTGCATGTTTTGTGGAAATTTCGAGTACCCCATCTCGAATGTCGTACCAAACCAAGTCGCCCGCATCCGCTCTGAGAGGATCAGATGGATTATTCTTGATGTTTACGTAATTCAAAACTCGTTCCAAAAAGATGAGTAGACTGACGTCACCCATCTTCAAACTATTAATGACAAACGTTGGAGATACATCAAAACCGGTTTCCATCGCTTCAAGTGTTGCCCAATCAATAAAGAAATCTTCTTGGATACCAGACGATTGTTGAATTTCATCTAAGACATCTTCTAAACTGCGATCTTCGATGTCATGCGCAGTTCCTGTGCTTTTATCCATGGCGACTTTAATCGCGCGGTTTTGTATTGTCTCACTAAAACCTGCGGCAGAGCCGAGACGACGAATCGTCAGGTTTTCCCATTCCGATGGATAAGTCATGATTCCAGAAGTTGATTTATCACCAGGACCAAGGTAGTTTTCTTCTGGCGGAACAAGTGCTTCTTGGTTTTGTAGAAGAAGTTCAGCAGTTCTGAACTCTTGCATACGACCAGATTTTGCGAAATCTTCGTAGAGTTTCGCTTGCTTAAGCACATCCCGAAGAGTAAGAGCGGCTTCATTATGCTGATCTATAAAAAGTATTTCCTCAACGATGCCGATTGCCTGAGCATATTTTCGCTCATATTGAAGCTGCCGAATCCGTTTCATATTCTCAAGAATCAACTGCGATCTTTTTTGAGATTCTTCAGCTTGACGCTTTGCTTGATCGCTTGAGCGTTCTTCAGCTTGGGTGACTAATCGCTGTTGTTGCCATGCTTCTTGAAGTTTGGCTATTTCAGCGTTTAAAGTAGTCGCTTCGGATCTTTTCTCATTGAATTCGTCCTCAGAGAATAAATTCTTGTCTAGACCTTCAAGTCGAGCTAGCGAACCAGCAACAATTTGGCGTGCTCTGTCAAAATCTTCTCGTGCAAGCCGATCTTTAGCAGATGTCATTGAATCCTTGAAAAGCTCTCGAGCTTCTGCTCGAGCCATTTGAATTTGTTGTTGATACTCAGACAAAAGCTTCGATTGGTCAAGCATTGAATATGCGTGTTGCAACCCTTTTATTATTTCATCATTGTTTGGTAGATATTGGCTAGCTTCAGAATATTTAATTGCTGCTTTTCGCCATTCTCCTTCTGCAGCGGACTCTTTTGCTTCCTTAAGTAGTCGTACACCAAGTGCACTTTGTGAGTCCTTGCGTTTTGACTCTGCAATTAATGCAAGGAGTTCTTCATGAGTTAATTCTGAAATCTTGTCGATGAGTTCATCCGAAGCATCAGGAATCACAACATCATCTTCTTCTTCAAGCGCTGGTAATGGTTGTGCTACAACGTACTTAGCGAACATTGAAACTGAACAAAAACTACACGCAATAGCCAGCATAAAACCAAAGCGGTGTGACAAAGTTAATCGATTGACTAGACGGGTCATAGAACTCTCCATAGTAAGTAAACCAGCACTCTAACTCTAAGTAGCGCGACATTATTATTTCGACTATTCAGCACAATGCTCAACAACCGAAACTCCCACCAATCCTACAAACTCGCCCTAAACTTAAAATCACCCAAAAAAGTAAAAGATATGCCCCGAAGAATCGGATAGCGTACTTTGACAAAAGCAGACTCGCAAGTGGTTCTGAGCTCCGTTACGAATCTTTCGTGACTCTTTTTTATAGGGTTTCAGATTGTGCATGCGATTTCATCATATTCACGAATTGTTCGAAGAGATACGATGAGTCATGAGGGCCAGGAGATGCCTCTGGGTGGTACTGAACGCCCATTATTGGCAATTCCGCATGCATAAACCCCGCCACAGTATCGTCATTGAGATGCCGATGTGTCACGATGCATCCCGAATCAAGAAGTGATTGCTCATCTACGCAAAAACCGTGATTTTGGCTTGTAATCTCGACTTTTCCGGTCTCAACCTCTCTAACTGGCTGATTCGCACCCCGATGCCCAAACTTAAGTTTCCAAGTTGTGGCACCAAGTGAGAGTGCGAGCATCTGATGCCCTAAGCAAATACCAAACATCGGAAACAATCCGACCAATTCCTTAAGCATTTCGACGGTAGATTCCACTGCAGCGGGGTCACCAGGACCATTTGAGATAAATACACCATCTGGCTTATATGTTTTGATCTCAGCAGCACTTGTGGTGTTTGGGACAGATACAACCTCACATCCAATCGACACTAAGTGTCTATATATATTGGATTTAGCGCCACAGTCAATTGCAACTACCTTCCATTGTGGACTGACTTTATGATTATTTGAAGTTCCCCATTTTCCAAGACATTCCGACCAAGTCGACTTCCCTTCGCAAGAAGAGCTACTCGCAAGATCTTTCCCAACCATTATCGGACTCTGTTTTGCTATTTCCACAAGATTGTGATCCGAGATAGAAGAGTCAGTAGTCATTGCTCCACGCAATGCACCAGATTCTCGAATTATTCGAACGATGGCTCTTGTATCGATACCAGTGATTGCTGGGACCCCTTCTGCTGCAAGCCAGTGAGTTAAACTACTGTCAGACCTATAGTTCGAAACCGTTTTGGATAATTCCTTAACCACAAAACCAGAAACTTGAACTTTGTGTGATTCCATATCTTCTGCATTAACGCCATAATTGCCAATTTGGGTTGCAGTCATCAATAAAATCTGCTCCGAATAACTAGGGTCAGTTAGTGCCTCTTGGTATCCGGTCATTGCAGTATTGAAAACCACTTCACCGCAAATGGGTGTTGAGCATGGACTTCCAAACGATTCTCCAAATACTAATGTGCCATCTTCGAGTGCTAATCTACATACCTTCGATTCCATAATCACATTCTAACAACAAATAAGTATATGGCTCCAAGGTCCACTACTGCTCTGCTACCACTGCTCAGAGCCAAACCAGCTCAGAGCCAAGCCCAGTATGACCCAGAGACAGAGTTTGAGTTTGGAAGAAATGAAATGAGCAGTGTTTTGAATTGGTCTGTACACTCGACAGTATGGCTGGTCTTTTTGATGAACCTTCTGTTTCTTACGTTCAAGTTGCAGTTGAACGTGGTATCGATCAATTTCAAGATGGATTAACTTACGGAGTACCCAATCGGTTGCACCCTCTGCACATTGGACAATTGGTCACGGTTCCTTTGGGAAAAGGGAATTCACCAACTCAAGCTTGGGTTATTCAAACAAATGAACTTTCCCCAACACTTCCAAAAGGGAAAGAAGCAAAACAAGTATTCGACACCGTTCGAGACACCATACTACTTCAGACTGATTTAGTTGAACTTGCAAAATGGATGAGTCAGTATTACTACACACCAATAGGTCCAACACTTGCAACTATGCTTCCAGGGCCAGTGCGTCATGGCACTGGACTCGTAACAAGGCAACTTGTCGACCTAGCCACGAATCCACCACAAGTCTCCATCACAAAAAAACAGCAACATGTGGTAGACACCCTCTCAGGCTTACCTGACACTGAGAGACCTTTAGAACCCTCGACCTTAATGAAACTAGCAAACATTGGAAGTCGAGGTCCAATAGAACGACTTATTGACCACGGGCAGCTTACGTGCCATCACGTAACTCGAGTCGAGGCATCATGGTTTCGTCAATCTGTAGACACATCAACGCCAGAGAAACTAACTGATGAGCAAACATCTGCAATTGAAAACATTGCCTCTACATTTTCAGAGTATTCATCCCACTTGTTATTTGGAGTTACAGGTTCAGGTAAAACAGAGGTTTACATTCGACTCATTGAGAAAGCAATCGCTAATGGTGGTGTTGCACTCTACCTTGTTCCTGAAATTTCATTAACTCCTCAAACCGCAGCTCGACTCATGGGACGATTCCCAGACAAGAGGATTGCTGTATTACATTCGGCACTAACAAAATCACAACGCCATCAACAATGGTGCCTAGTATCTGATGGTAAAGCGGATATCGTCCTTGGTGCAAGAAGCGCTGTTTTTGCTCCAATCCAAGAACATCAACTTCGTATTGTTATCGTTGACGAAGAACACGACCATTCATTTAAGCAAGAACAAGCGCCTCGGTATCACGGGAGAGATGTAGCCATTCGCAGAGCGTGGATGGCAAAGTGCCCAATAGTTCTTGGTTCAGCAACTCCATCAATGGAATCGTGGTGGAATGCGACATACAGAAAAATTTCCACAGTTCATACACTTACAAAAAGGGCTCCCGGATTATCCTCTCCTGATATTGAAGTTGTAGATATGAAACATGAACGGAGACAAGGAGAAATAGGATCCTCTGTATTAAGCGAAAAACTAGAAAGGGCAATCCACCAAACTATTGCAAAGGGTGGGCAAGTTTTACTCTTGTTAAATCGAAGAGGGTTTGCTCCTTGGATAGCATGTTCGAATCGAACTTGTGGATGGATGATGAAGTGTGACCATTGTGATTCGTCAATGGTGTATCACAGAAGAAAACCTCTTGAACAAGCAGGTTTTGTTCGTTGCCACCACTGTTCAACTGAACAAAGAGTGCCAAAACAATGCCCAGACTGCTCAAAAAAAATAATCCAACTCGGCGCAGGAACGCAACGAGTCGAGGCAATCCTACGTGAAACATTACAAATACCAAACGAACAAATTGCTCGCCTTGATTCTGACACGATGGGTAAATCCAGCGACTTACATTCCATGCTCGACAAGTTTGGAAAGGGCGAAATAAAAATATTACTTGGCACTCAAATGATTGCTAAAGGGCTAGATTTTCCAAACGTCCAACTCGTCGGTGTAATCGATGCTGACACAGCAATAGACCTGCCAGATTTTCGCGCGGCAGAACGCACATACCAAATTGTTTCGCAAGTTTGTGGTCGTTGTGGAAGAGGAAAAGAAACTGCCAAAGCAATTATTCAAACATTTAGCCCACATGCTTCGCCAATCATCCTTGCGAGTAAGGGTGAATATACACAATTTGCATCTGAAGAATTAACCTTCCGAAAAACAGCACAAGTACCTCCTGTTTTAAGGATGGCGCGTTTCATCATTCGCGACAGAACTTTTGAAAATGCTGCTGGTCGAGCGGATTCACTTGCTGACAGACTTAGTTCAATTGCTTCTGAGAATGTTGTAGTATCAACAGCAACAGCTTGTGTACTTCCTCGAATTGCTGATTGGTTTCGTTTTGACGTTATCGTCACTGCCCCAACCTCAAAAGAACTCCAAACATTTCTAAAAATTGCTCGCAAAAGCGTTCATGCAAGCAGAGATTTAGCCGTTGATATCGATCCAATTTCAATGCTTTAGTTGTCCGTTTCAAAACAGCTTCTGGTATAATTGGTTATTTATCAGCACACGAATAGGACATGCAACATATGCATTCTGAAAAGAAAGCGCAAGTGGCAATTACCCCAGCCACAATTGCTCCATCAATTAATAGTTGGAGTGCAGATTATCTCGACAATCTGCATCGTGAATGGAAAGATAATCCAAACGCTGTATCTAGGGAATGGCAAGACTTTTTTAAGGGCTTTGAACTTGGCAACTCTACCAAAGCACCTGGTTTTGATTCTGAATGCGTGAGAACGGATCAAACTAAGGTTGACTCACTTATTTATCACTATCGATCAGCTGGGCATTACGCTGCGGATCTTGACCCTCTCTCAATTACTCCTAGAACAAATCAACAACTACAACTTACAGCATTCGATCTTAACGAATCACAACTTGAAGAACTATTTGATCCAGGGCATCTTTCAATGCCGAATCCTTCAACTCTGCATGACATTATCGAGAAACTTGATACCACATACTGCAAACACATCGGAGTCGAATACCTTCACATAGAAAATACCGAGCAAAGACGTTGGCTACAACACAAAATGGAGCCAATCAATAATATCCCTACGTTTGATTCGACCACAAAAAAACGAATTCTACGAAAACTAATTGAAGCAACAACTCTTGAACACTTTTGCGCGACAAGATACATCGGGAAAAAACGTTTCAGTCTTGAGGGCAGCGAATCGCTTATTCCGATGATAAGTGAATTAATAAATCACGCTGGTGATCATAATGTTAAGGTTGTAACAATTGGCATGGCTCACCGTGGCAGGATTAATGTTCTTGTTAATATCTTGAATAAAACATATGACCAACTCTTCACTGAATTTGAAGATAACTGGGCAGAAGCGTATGCTGAAGGTGGTGGAGATGTTAAGTATCACCTTGGATACAGTGCTGACATTCTCACTGACAACAACGAACCTGTGCACATAACCCTCGCATCAAATCCTTCTCATCTTGAATTTGGGCACTCAGTCGTTCTTGGTAAAGCAAGAGCTAGACAACGAATCCAACACGAAGAAGACCGTGCAATGTGTATCCCCTTAATTATTCATGGGGATGCTAGTTTTCCAGGGCAGGGAATTGTTGCAGAGATGTTTAACATGGCACATCTAGATGGATACACAGTTGGAGGAAGTGTTCATTTTGTCGTCAATAATCAAATTGGTTTTACGACGAATCCAAGAGATAGTTACAGCGGTAGATACTGCACTGATATTGCAAAAATGGTTGGCGCACCAATCTTCCACGTCAATGGTGATGATCCCGAAGCATGCGTCCATACAGTTCGCATGGCTGTTGAATATAGACAAAAATTTCATAATGATGTTGTCATCGATATGTGGAGTTACCGAAAGCACGGACATAATGAATCTGACGAACCTGCCTATACACAACCAAAAATGTACGACGCCATTATGAATATGACAAATGTCACTGACAAGTATTCACAAACATTAATTAGTCAAGACATTGTTACGCAGGATGAGCGAGGAGTCATGACTGATGAAGTTCGTTCAAATCTTGACGAGTCACAACAACGATCAATCGAGAAACCTGTCAACCCTCTTGTTGAACCGTATGGAGAAACAACTGTGTGGGAAGGTCTTCGTGGAGACCCAACCATCAGAAAAGCAAATACCACCGTTACAATTGAAATGCTTAAAACCGTTTCAAAAGCTCTTGGAACTCTCCCTACAAACTTCTCTCATCATCCTAAGTTAAAAAAATTATTATCCATGAGAGCAAGCGCGATTGAAAACGATTCGCTCTTGGATTGGGGGATGGGCGAACTTCTGTCATATGGCACACTTCTTGAAGAAGGAAGCCCAGTTCGTCTCACTGGTCAAGATGTTGAGCGTGGAACGTTTAGCCATAGGCATGCGGTCATATTCGACACTGATACTGGCGAACCATTTTTACCACTCAACAACATTAGTTCAACACAAGCAACCATGTGTGTTCATAATAGCCCGCTAACGGAAAGTGCTTGCGTTGGTTTTGAATATGGTTACTCTCTTGGTGACCCTCAAATGTTGATTGTTTGGGAAGCACAATTCGGAGATTTTGTGAATGGGGCACAAGTAATCATTGACCAATTCATTGCATCTGCAGAAGTTAAATGGCAACGAGCATCTGGTCTCGTTCTCCTACTCCCCCACGGATATGAGGGGCAGGGTCCTGAACATTCTTCTGCACGTCTAGAGAGATTTCTTGCCCTCTGTGCAAACAATAATATGACGGTCATTTACCCAACAACACCTTCTCAAATCTTCCATGCGTTGCGTCGACAAATTAAATGGAACTTTCGCAAACCACTTGTTGTCATGTCACCAAAAAGCTTACTTCGGCATCCAAAGGCTGTTTCTCCTGTTTCAGATTTAATCGATAGCGGATTTAAAATTGTTATCGATGACAACAAAGCAAATCCAGCCATAATCAAACGCGTCCTCTTTTGCTCTGGAAAAGTCTATTACGACTTGCTTGCATATCGAGAAAAAGTAAATGCGTTAGACCGAATTGCCATTGTTCGTATTGAAGAACTATATCCATTTCCTCAAATTGCTCTTCAAGCGATAACTCACCGTTATGAGGGTGCCGAATTCATGTATGTTCAAGAAGAACCTGAAAACATGGGGGCATGGCGATACATCGACTCAGAATTCCGCGACAATCTCGATATCTCACTAACCCGTGTCTGTAGAAGAGAAAGTGCATCTCCAGCTGTTGCATCGAATAAAATGCACGGCATCGAACAACACCGTATCCTAGTTGAGGCAATTGGTTTATCCACTGAATAATTATGTCTACTCCTATCATCATTCCATCTCTTGGAGAATCCATCACAGAAGTTGTCTTAGGACAATGGCTTGTTAAAGATGGACAGTGGATTAACAGAGACACTCCTCTTGTGGAAGTTGAATCTGACAAAGTAACGCAAGAGCTTCCATCTCCCGTTTCAGGCATTCTCACTATCGAAAAACAGATTGGTGAAGAGTGTGTCATTGGAGATACCATTGGTTCCATTGATGAAACTGCTGATGCTCCGATTGAAACTCAAGAAGAACCTGATGCCATTGAGGAAGTAAAAAATGAAACCATTTCCTCAGCACAACAAACAAAAAAAGTGACTCCACTCGCACAAAAAGTTGCGACTGATTTGGGTGTCTCCCTTGAAAACATCGATGGCTCAGGTCCTTCTGGTCGGATTACCAAATCAGATGTTATTAGTGCTGGAGATTCACCCAAAGTATCTACTCCAGCGCCTCTTGTAGAACAACCTGTCATGCAGAACAGAAACATTCGGCGTGAAAAAATGTCTATGCTTCGAAAACGAATTGCACAGCGGCTTGTTGAGGCGCAACACTCTGCAGCAATGCTGACTACTTTTAATGAAGTAGACATGAGTAAGGTTATAACATTACGAAAAGTTCATAAAGAAGAATTTAATGATCGCTACGGCATAAACTTAGGGTTCATGTCATTTTTCACAAAAGCATGTATCTCTGCCCTGCATGCATGGCCTAGCGTGAACGCTTCGCTTATTGAAGGTGAAATTGAATACCACGATTATGTCGACATGTCTGTGGCTGTTGGAACTGACCGCGGATTGGTTGTTCCAGTTATTCGCAACGCAGAGCAACTGTCATTTGCAGAAATTGAATTAAGAATAAAAAATGCTGCAACCAAAGCAAGGGACGGGAAACTTACAATTGAAGAAATGACTGGAGGAACCTTTACCATCAGCAATGGCGGGGTGTACGGTTCCATGATGTCAACCCCAATTCTTAACCCACCCCAATCTGGAATCTTAGGTCTTCATAGAATTCAAAATCGTGCGGTTGAAGATGTTGATAATCCAGGAAATATAGTTCTTCGACCAATGATGTACCTAGCATTGAGTTACGACCATCGTCTTGTGGATGGAGAAGGCGCGGTAAGTTTTCTCGTTCATATAAAAAATTGCATCGAAGAACCCCAACGACTATTGCTTGGTCTGTAATCGTATGCCTGAGTACGGACATATCCCTGTTCTTTCAGAAGAAGTTGCTAGTCTCCTAGATCCACAAACTAACGAAGTCATCGTAGATCTCACTGCCGGTCGTGGTGGGCATGCCCATCTTCTTGCAACAATTGCCGGAAAGACCTCTACGGTTGTCCTGTTCGATCTTGATAAGACAAATCTGGACTATGCTGCAAAGAGAATTCGCGAATTAGGTGTCAACGTGCACGCCATTCATGGAAATTTTGCCACATCTGCCCATGCCATTACAGAACTTGGACTTCGGGCAGATTGTGTTCTTGCCGATTTAGGGTTTGCATCGAACCAAATGGATTGCTCTCAACGAGGGCTCAGTTTCAAGGACGATGGTCCCCTCGATATGCGGCTCAACACTGATGCTGGTGTCACGGCGGCTGACATTATCGAGACGTCGAGCGAGACAGAGCTCGCAGATATGATTTTTCAACTCGGAGAAGATCCGTATTCAAGAAGAATTGCTCGAAAAATTGCACAGGAGAGACAAATTAAGCCGATTTTGAGTACGGTCCGCCTTGCGCAAATTGTGCGTAGTGCATACGGAGCTCGAGCTCGTTCATCACGAATGCATCCTGCAACAAGAACCTTCATGGCGTTGCGAATTGCAGTAAATGGCGAACTCGAAGCACTCGATGCACTCCTCGAGGATATGCAAGCGGGCTGCCGCATGGTCAACGAAAACGGCTGGCTCAATGTAGGCGCTCGATTGGCTGTGATTAGTTTTCATAGTCTTGAAGATCGCAGAGTCAAACACTCCTTCGTCAACCTTGAAAAGTGCGGCTTGGCAAAACGGCTTACTCGCAAGCCAATTTGCGCTTCAGACGAAGAGATTGTGGCAAACCCACGATCTCGACCTGCAAAACTTCGTGCAGTACATGTACTACCCGAAGCGTAGCAAACAAAGGATTGATCGGCTAGACACTATGACTCGTGAAAACAAACTCTCAATCGTAATTGCCTTTGGACTTCTAATCTTCGTTGGGATGTTGGTTGCTGACCACTTCTCGATTGCTTCTCACCGCGAAGTAGCGAACCTAGGTTCAAACATATCTACGCCACCACTCATTTCCCCAACACTATTGATTGATGGACCACCACCATCGAAGAGAATCGCACCACAATCCAACCCTGCTGGTGACAGTGTCCATGTCGTTGTTCATGGGGAAACGTTACGTTCGATTTGTTTAGATTTTTATGGGGATTCAAAACTTGCAGAAGGTGTCGCTCTTTGGAACAACTTACAAAATCCAAATGTTATTGAAAATGGTTCTCAGATTGCCCTCCCTGCTCGCTCCACATTGATTGCTGGAAGCAAAGTATTGCAATCAAAAGTCGAGGCTGTTTCGCCAATTCAACAGCAATCCCCTGCCGTCACAATGGGAACATACACTGTTAAAAAAGGTGACACGCTTTCTGAAATTGCGCAAAAAATCATGGGAACAACCAAAAAAACACAACTCCTTATTGATGTAAATAAAGATGTTATGCCAAATCCAAATCGTATTGAACCTGGAATGATCTTGCAGTTTCCATTGAAGTCCTCCTAAAAATATGGCCCGAAAACTTATATTTTCAATCATATTACTAAGTTTTGCATTTCTTGAACTCCTCACAGTTCGGCAGGGACAAATTAATACCGTTCATGAGATGGCACAACTACATCAAGCAATTGATTCACACAACGAAACAATTCATTCGCTCTCTGTTGATATCGAGACTATTTGCTCACCGATACATCTCCAACAAGCAATTGTCTCTGCTGAAGTAGGCCATGAGAACAACTAAATCAATCACAAATCGTATAACAATCACTGCAATTTTTATTGCTGTACTCGTAGGAATTATGTTTGGCGCCGCACTCTACAAAGTAGTAGTACTTAAAGTTTCGCCACCTAGCGCGCTCGTGCATGCAACCGACCCTGTCATCAGCACTTCTCATACTATTGCAACACGAGGTAACATTATTGACTCTCGTGGAAGAATTCTTGCAGCAAGCAGAATTGGCCACACATTATTCGCCGATCCATCTCTTGTAGAAGATCCAGAAAAACTTGCACTAGAGCTAGGCCAAAAACTTGGCATCTCTCCGGCATTTATTGAAGAAAAAATTCGCTCAAGACCAAGCAGCAAATATGTAGTCCTCGAACCGCTTCTCGATCACAACCAAGTTGAAACCGCTCGCACGTTGCAACTTCGTCCTATTGGAATTCAAGAACGGCTTGTAAGAGAATACCCACATGGAGATGTTGGTGGTTCATTAATCGGCTTCGTCGGAGCCGAACACTCTGGGCTTGCTGGGTTCGAGAATAGATATGACAATCAACTCTCAGGCGAGTCAGGCAAGTTTGTTCGCCAGCGTGATATAAAACGAAAAACTATATGGGTCTCCCCAGACCAATATCACCCTACAAATAACGGGGAAGATATCCAACTTTCTATCGATGTTGTCATTCAAAACATTGCTTCATCACGGCTGCTTGAAGCAATACATCATTGCAACGCTGGAGGTGGCAGGATTGTCGTTGCCAACCCATCGACTGGAGAAATTCTCGCAATGGCTGACATATTGAACCCACGAGATGGATGGACACAACAGCCAAGCGACCCAAATAGAGAGATAAACCCTAGACTTGGTAGAAATCGCTGTGTTACTGATCCATATGAACCGGGTTCTACATTTAAACCCTTTGTTTGGTCAGCCGCAACCGAGCTTGGGCTAGCAGAGGTTGATGAAGTTTTACAAACACCTTCTGACAAACCTTATCGAACAACATTTGGCAGAAGTATTCGCGATGCACATTACTATGGACCATCAACATGGAAAAAAGTTCTCGTCAAATCAATGAACAGTGGAATGGCCATCGTCGCTGAACGTTTTTCACACGAACAATTACAGAACACTATTCGTAGTTTCGGTTTTGGAGAACGAACCTTAGCTGGGCTTGGAGGTGAAACTTCTGGCATCATCACATCTCCATCAAACTGGAACGATTACACACAAACTTCTGTTTCAATGGGACATGAAATTGCCGTGACTCCACTTCAAATGGTTCAGGGATTTTGCGCATTTGCTCGAGATGGCACTGTTCCGCAATTACAACTTACTCCAGCTCAGGATGGTGATATCTCGATTGTGCGTAATGCCATTTCCCCTAAAACTGCTGCGCTTACAAGACAAATTTTGGGCGAAGTTATGACCGAAGGTACTGGGAAACTAGCTCGAAGCGATATGTATTTGCTTTTTGGAAAATCAGGTACAGCCCAATTACCTCGAAGTGATGGGAAAGGATATTTTGAAGAGCGTTACATTTCTAGTTTTATAGCAGGAGCTCCAATCGATTCACCTGCAATTGTTGTACTTTGTGTGATCGACGACCCTGACAAATCTATTGCTCATTATGGGGGAACCGTTGCAGGACCAGTTGTGCGTGATGTCATCGAATCGTCACTGCAATATCTTGGTGTAACACCATCAACAGAATTTCTTGTTCAAGCGAGTGTTGAATAATCAAGCACGCCAAGAGATTGGTTGGCCAGTAACTCCGGTTGCTTCTTTGACGAGCATTATGAGGATTGCGCTACATAATGCAAAGCAAACCATAAATAGTGCAAGGCCGTAAAACTGTAAAGCCATTAGCCAAGCTGCTGCATACACACATTCCCAGAGAGCTCCATATCGGCGTATTTTTTCAGCTGCGAGTTGCCCAGTACGAGCATTGGATACTTTCCATCTGATTGTGATTGTAAAAAACGCTACTGCTGCAAGTGGCCATAGTAAAGATGTTACGTCGAATCCTTCAGGGAGGAGCGTTCCATATTTTGCAAATGGTCCGCTCAAAAGTACAACTGACCAAAAAACCCAACCTAACGTTATTCCTACCCACCCTCGGAACGAAATTTTTGGTCGTTTGCCTTCTAAGTTATACATTGCAATTGAGCAAATCATGGCATGCGTCATCACAAGCCAAACGGGCAAGGTAAAGGTGAGTCCAATATTTGCAATCAACATGTGTGATGCATAAATAAGGCCAATGCTCACAAGCCCAACTGCTGGAACGTGTTTTCCAGCAATGTTATAAAACAAAATCGCAGCTGCTGTGAGTAGACCTATTCGAACTGGCCATGATCCGAGAAATGATGCAGCTAGTAAAGCAAATAGGAGAGAGCAAACCATCAACACAACTGCCTGTGCAATTGGTACCCATCCACTTGGGATAGGTCTTGTTGGATGAAATGTTGCATCATGCCGAGCATCAATGGTGTCATTCAGCGCGGCTGCAAAACCACACATTCCCACTGCGATAACTGCGGTAGCGAGCATGGAGGACCACCAAGGAAGCCCATAAACACTTGTGCCAACGTATGCGGAATCACTTTTTGTGATAAACAGAACTAGCCAGATATTTGCAATCGCACCTATTGCAACACTAAATCGAGTGAACTTTAACGCTGCTATCATTTGCCTAGCTGGTAGTGCCATACGTACATCGTAACGATACGTGGCATCGTTGCCTTCCCTCGCTTACCATATACAATCACATGCAGTCAGAAATCAATCACACTCGTTCTTCAAATGGACTACGAATCACCATTATCGTTAGTGATTACCACACCACAATCACTGAAAACCTCGCAAACTCTGCTAAACAAGCGTTTATTGAGTGTGGAGGACGTAGTGAAGATTGCAATATCATCCACGTTGCAGGAGCCTGGGAACTTCCCGTCCTTGCAAAAGTTGTAGCGAGTGCCAATGAAGTTGACGGAATTGTAGCCCTTGGTTGCATTCTCACAGGAGAAACAACGCATGATCGGGTAATCGCTGAGGCAATTGCACACGGTCTTATGGAGATCTCCATTCAATGGCAGCACCCTGTTTCCATGGGTGTTTTAACTTGCCAAACTCTTGAACAAGCCCAAGCAAGATCTGGTGGATCATCTGGTAACAAAGGCGTAGAAGCAATGCATGCCGCCATTGAAACCGCAGCTACCATAAAGGAAAACCGACCATAATGCCAAACGAGTCGCTAAGTCAACGCTCAATACGTCAACAGGCCCTTCAACTGCTTTGTCAATTTGACGCTGGAAACGAAGATGTTGCTTGTGTCGCAGAAGATCCATTTGACGAAGACACTTCATCGACAGTCACTCCAAATGAAAAAGCTTTCAAACTAGCTAAGAAAATATGGGAAGATAAAATTTCTGCCGATGCACAAATCGAGTTACTCACACCTGATTGGCCAATTCACCGACAACCATTAATTGATCGAAATATTCTACGACTTGCAAGGTATGAAATAATCACGGGTATGACCCCCCCGATTGTAGCTATTGACGAAGCCATCGAGCTCGCTCGCATCTTCTCTACCGAGCACTCTTCGACCTTTATCAACGGTGTTTTAGATACTTTATATAACCAATCTAAACCATTCACCAAAACTGTCAACGGGGAGAGTTAAGTGGGTTTATTCCGTGCAACACTTAACTCGCTAAGAAGAGGATTATCGAAAACAAGGTCTGTTCTTGCCGACCCTCTATCAACAATGCGAGGGAGAGTGATTGACGCTGAAACAATAGAAGAGCTTGAACACCTATTGCTCTCTTCAGACGTAGGTGTCACAACAACTGATGCAATCATTCAAGATATTCGCGAAGCAGCAAACCAAGGCGAATTAAAAAACAGGGACATCATTGAAGTACTGCGTGAACGTTTGCTTGCACGACTTCAGGGAAAAGATCGATCTCTGGCTATCGCTTCAAAACCTCCAACTGCAATTCTAGTTGCGGGCGTGAACGGAGTTGGCAAAACAACAAGTGTTGCAAAAATAGGAAAAGCTCTTCTTGATGATAACCGTAGTGTTCTTCTTGCCGCAGCAGACACATTCCGAGCAGGCGCAGTCTCCCAATTATCAACATGGGCTTCGCGGTTAGGAATAGAAATCGTAAAGGGTGAGCAGGGGTCAGATCCAGCAGCAGTCACCTTCGACGCTGCTTCTGCTGCAGTGGCAAGGAATGCAGATGTCCTTCTCATCGATACAGCAGGTCGACTTCACACACAAGAACCATTGATGAGGCAACTGGAAAAGATTAAAGCAGTTACTACAAAAAAAATTCCTGATGCTCCCCATGAAGTCCTGCTCGTGCTTGATGGTACTCAGGGCCAAAACACCCTCGTTCAGGCGAAACGATTCGCTCAGAGCATTGATGTCACTGGGATTTTTTTGGCAAAACTAGACGGCACTGCTCGGGGCGGGATTGTATTTGCAATAGAGGATGAGACTGGGATACCCGTAAAACTAGTGGGAATTGGCGAGCGACCTGAAGATGTAGAGGCATTCGACCCCGAAACATTTGTCGATGCCCTCATCGATGTTGGCCAATAATGGGGGATTAAACAATCCCCAAATCACGCATTCAGGAGGTATCATCCCTTGTACGTGATACGCCTCTGCATCATTCTGCTCACAGTTATATTCCCCGGAACGACCTTCGCGCAGTCTCAAGTTGTCACTTCGGAAATATCCCTACGAGGTGACCGGTTATCCGGTGTCGTCTTGCCGGTTCTCCCAAGAGCAACCGATATAGCCGTTCAAGGTCTTCGTGCGAACGCTTGGACGGTTGACGACACAAAGCGACTACTTGTAGAACAAAACTTCATAGTCACTATCGGTGCCTATACCTTTGAATCAGACACTGGAGTGGTCTGGATTAACAGAATGGAAACACACGCGGGCGTTGTTTCCCAAATTGCAGTCTACCTTCCTACATTTACTAAATCCTCTAAGCACGCAACTATGGGAGCCCAAGGAGAAAATCTCCTCGTAGTAGGAAGCACTCTAGGTAAGGTAACACTTGATGTTGCATTGCTTGAATCCAAAAAACCAAAAGGAAAAGAGAAACTTTTACGCCGCGCGGAATCACGGTTAGCCACATACATCCAAAACCTGACAAATTCTCCTGAAGAACTTTCGGCTCGACCAAAAGTCATCCCATTTCCTGAACAGCAACTGCAAGATGTACTTGCAAAGACAACCGTGGTTGAAAACAGAAAGAGGACATGGCTCAAACCAAAATCTGGATTTGTTTCTATCAGTGCGAATCTTGTTGAATTGCTACCAGATGAATTAGAAAACGCGATTACCCTCACTGGGGATGTACACATCGTATTACGGTCTCTTGCTGGCATTAGTGACATGGAAATGTCTGCCGCAAGAAGTGTTGTGTTTACAGATCCCGGTGGCGTCCGCGATATTGCATCAGGCAAAGTTGATATTTCTGATGTTCATGGCATTTATCTTGAAGGCAATGTCGTCATTACGGCGAACGCAGGAAAGTATTTGTTACGGGCGCCAAAGATGTATTACGACTTCAAAACAGAGAAAGCCGTCATGCTCGAAGCGGTTCTTCGAACGTATGTTGAAGACGGTCGCGTTCCCATGTTTATCCGAGCAGATGAACTTCGACAGATATCTGAAAATGAATGGGTCGGAGAGGGTGTACAAGTGTCTACGAGTGCGTTTGCAACACCTGACATTGCGGTTGGTGCAACCAAAATGACCATTACAAAACAAGAGAATGGAAACACATACGTCAAAAGCGAGAACAATACGATTCGACTTGGTGGCGTCCCCATCATGTACTGGCCAAAGTATGAAGGCGAAGCGGGTGGGATTCCATTACGTGGAGCAAAAATTGGGTTCAAAGATGATTTCGGACTCATGGTCGAAACAAAATGGGATTTATATTCCCTCTTAGGTGTGCCGAAACCAGAAGGCGTAAAGACCACATTACGAGTTGACACGTTTACAGAACGTGGTTCAGCTGTTGGGCTCGATTTTCTCTACACAACCGATCACAGTAGCGGTCTTATTAATTCGTACCTCCAATCAGATTCTGGGACTCAAAAGACTGCTTCTGGTCTCGAAACACCAGTCACGAATACAGACCGAGGGTATTTCTTGTGGTCAAACAAAACAAAACTGAACGAATACTGGAGAGTTCAAACACAACTCAACTACATCAGTGACCCCACCTATATGTCTGTGTGGAGACAAAAGGATTACAACAATCATCTTGAATACGAGTCCAGCATCTATGCAAAGTATCAAAAAGAAAACACAGCATTCACCGCACTCTTAAAAAGTGATTTAAACAAATTCATCTCTACGAGTTGGTTACTCGCATCGAGACAGTATAAGGTTGATAAAACCCCTGAGTTAGGCCTGTTCTTTTACGGAGAAAAGTTACTAAACGATGCAATCACTTGGTCAAGCCAAACAAAAATTATGCGGGAGCGCATGGTCTTTCAAAATGGTACACCTAATGAACTTGGGCTTCGTAGAGCAGCTTTCGGATTAGCGAGTGCAGATACCGCCATTTCTGCGCCACTCACTGCTTCTGGTTTACAGGAAAACTATCAGAACAGACTTGTAACTCGCCAAGAGTTCTCCATGCCACTACAAGTTGGTAATATTAAACTTGTTCCCTACGCAAGTATTCAAGCACAATGGGGAATCTCAAACACCGAAGAAGTAGATCAACTCCGTGAATCAAATTATTGGTTCAGAACAGTCGGCCTTCGCGCTTCAACACAATTCAATCGCATTTACAATAGTGTTGATAATGACCTCCTAGATCTTCACAGATTACGACACGTCATTGAACCTTATCTTACAGTGTGGAATGGCGATAGCAATATTGACATTTCATCTATTCCTCAATACGACGCAAGCATTGACAACATTGCAGAGGGCACACTCACTTGGGTTGGTGTTCGAAACACACTTCAAACTTGGAGAGGCGGACCTGGACGATGGTATAAAGTAGATTGGCTTACCCTTGATACTTCGTTGCTCTTTTCAAGTAATGGGACCATGCAGCGTTATGACAACCCTCAATTTTTTAACTGGCGACCAGAATATTCGTCCATGCAAGATGCCTTTGTCGCAAATGGAAAATTTCAGTACAGCGATAGTGTCGCCTTCATAGGCAATGGCACTTGGAATCTAGATGATGGGACATTTTCTCGTGGCTCAGTTGGTGCAGAACTTGACCACGGACGAGACGTTAGAACATATCTTGAATACCGTGAAATTGATGTCACTAATGACCAATTCCTTTCACTTGGCATCAGATACGATTTGACCAAACGGTATTCATTAAACTTTTCCCCATCTTGGAACTTCAATATTGACGATTTGCAATCTCTCAACTTCGCTATGACACGTCATTACCCAGAGTTTGATTTGATTGGACAAATTTCATACAACGAAATTCAAGATGAGACAGAATATGGGTTCCGGTTCAAGCTTCTTAAGTTTTAACCGTCGCACATAACTCTTCAAGTTGATGGATTGTTAATGTTGAGGGTCTCATCTCTGGGCTCACGCCTTCTGGAAATTGTATATTCCTACCAAGAATTGACCCAAGTTGTTTTCTTCGACCTGCAAACAGCATAGTTACAAATTTAGAAAACTTGTCATTTTGATCTTGTTCAAACCCATGTTTTGGCAACAGCTGAACACACGCACTTGCAATTTTTGGTTGAGGCCAAAAACAAGTATTAGGAACTTTTGTGATTAAAGATACATCTGCATTTCTTTGGACTAAGATAGATAGAACACCCCACTCAGAAGAATTTACTTTTGCCATCAATCTCTGAGCAACTTCATATTGGATAGTTACATATTGACCAAGGCATCGAGAGTGATTCACAAGAATATCAACAAGAAGCGGGCTTGCAATTTTATAAGGCAAATTAGCAACAAGTCTCCATTGCTCATCGCCCGTTGCATCAACAATCTCTTGATTCAACCGCTTCCTGTTCAAGCAATCACCATGGATTAAATTGATGGAATCTCCAAACCGATCTTGTAACAATCCAGTCAAACCCTTATCTAGTTCGCAGGCAATTACCCGGCAACCACGATTAAGAAGCTCTTCGGTCAAAGTTCCTGTTCCAGGGCCAATTTCAACTACGAGATCGCCTTCTTGCACCCCAGATGCATTAACAAGCTTGGTTAGGATATTGTGGTCATGGAGGAAATTCTGCCCCAATCGATGCAATGGGGACAGCCCATACTCATCTAATAATGCTCGTATGTCGCGCAATGGTTGCAGGTTTATGCCTTTCCGAGATACTCTCCGGACTCGGTATTAATTTTGACAACTTGACCTATTTCAATAAAGGGTGGAACTCGTACTCGTGCCCCTGTTTCAACTGTTGCTTCTTTTAATTGATTCGTGGCAGTTGCAGCTTTTGGCTGATCTGTCGTTTCGGTGATTTCGAGTTCAACAGAAGCTGGCAAATCAATTCCCAATGCACTCCCATTAAACATTAACACTGTAACTTCAAGACCATCTTTTAACCATTGGCTTTGAGATTCCATCACAACACCAGAATCAAGTTCAAGTTGGTCGTAGGATTCGTTATCCATAAAAACCCAGGGACCTTTTCCTTGCCCACTGTTGTCATATAGAAATTGCATTGACCGCTTGTCGATGTTCACATCCTCAACCTTGTCAGAAGAGTTGAGTCGGTTCACTTTAATTGTACCGGTCTCGACATTTTTCATCTTTGCTTGAACATAGGCCGGTCCCTTGCCAGGTTTTACATGTTCTGTCTCAATGATAATTTGTAGCTTCCCATCATAAATTAACGCTTGTCCACGTTTTAATTCTGTAGATTTAATTGGCATATCAAGTATCCTTTTCTAATGCGCAGTCGCCTCTGCACGTATTTCACGAAGCACTGTAACTTTAATCTCGCCTGGGAATGTCATTTCTTCTTCGATTCGCTGAGCAATTCGTTTTGACATTGAAAATGCTTCGCCATCAGAAACCGACTTCGCGTCAACAATAACGCGAATTTCACGTCCTGCTTGAATTGCATGGGATTCTGAGACACCCTGTTGTTCCTTAGCTATCGATTCAAGTTGTTCCAACCGCTTGACGTACATTTCCATAGATTCTCGTCGTGCACCAGGCCGTGCGCTACTGACAGCATCAGCAGCCATCACAATAGGCGTGTACGGAGTGGTCGCAGGAATATCTCCATGGTGCCCTGCAACTGCATTCAAAACTGCTTCAGCTTTTTCACCATACTTTCGGCAGAAGTCCATTCCAATTTGAGGATGGGTTCCCTCAATCTCATGGTCCATTGCCTTACCGATGTCGTGTAAGAAGCCACACCTCCGAGCAAGTTCACCATCGAGCCCAAGTTCATCTGCAATAACCTGACACAAGAATGCCACTTCGACCGAGTGCCTAAGTACATTTTGTCCATAACTTGTCCTGAAATGCATTTTTCCCGCTGCTTCAATTATTTTTGGGTGCAACCCTCGAATGTTTGTTTCCATTACAGCATCGTTGCCTGCCTGAATAATTTTTTCATGTATATCCGTCTTGACAGATTCAACCACCTCTTCAATTCGTGAAGGATGCACCCGACCATCAGATACTAATTTTTCAAGCACCTTGCCTGCTATCGCACGACGAATTGGGTCAAAACATGAGACCGAAATAACTCCAGGAGTATCATCAATCAAAATATCAACTCCAGTTGCTTGCTCAAGTGCACGAATATTCCGACCCTCACGGCCAATCACGCGACCCTTCATATCGTCTGAAGGAATGCGAACAGACCGAACTGTCATCTCTGAAACATGGTCAGAGGCATATCGCTGTATTGCTTGTAATGTGATTTCTCGACTCTTAGATTTTGCTCGATCGGTCGCATCATCAACGATTTCCTGCATCAATTCATTCGCCTCATGCTCTGAATCGTGGCGAACCTCTTCAAGGAGTTGGCCTTTTGCTTCTTCAGATGACATCCCAGAAACTTCCTCAAGTCGGGCTCGAAGAGTGCCTCGCTCTTTAGAAAACTCCTCCCTATCTCGTTCCAAAACCTCAGTCTGGTTGTCGATTTCACTACGAAGGGTATCGAGTTTTGTCTCTCTGTTCGATAATTGATCCATCATCTGGTCGAGCCCATCTTCACGTTTTGCTATTCGAGCTTGATCACGTCTTAACTCTTCATGAGCAACTGAAACTTCTGCTTCAAGTTCTTTACGATGTTTTGCTGCAGATCTTTCTGACTCAAGTTCGATTTTTTGTTTTATAGAATCCCCTTCAATTTTTGCCGCTGAAATTATCTGGTCAGATTCTTTTTTCGCCAATCTGAGCGTGCCACCAGTCATTGCCCTAAGCAAAAACCAACCGATAGCCACTCCTGCTAGTAAAGATCCCACGCCAATTCCAAGTTGTAGCCAGATGTTTGCAATCATCAATATATCTGTGGAAGACCACAGCCTTTTAACAAGGTGTGAAGCCAATCCTTAGATGTAATCCAATCGTACAATCAACATTACAAAGGTGTAACGAAGAGACATATAATTGGCTATCTAGAACTACGTAGGTGCATCGACACTCCCACTCTCTGTTGGTTTTTCTTAAAAACCGTTTTTATGTGTGTAACACACGTAGTTCAATACCAAAATCAATCTATCAACCGCATATCCTCTTTTGAGGGATCGTTTTGCAGTTGCCAGCCAAATGACTGGTACGATCGGCTTTCCAAATGGACTAGCCGAGAAAACTGTGTTGCCTCAAACAGTTTGTGGCAACTTCTGTAAGAATATGTAGTATTCCAAAGTAAGGCCTCTTCGTCAAGTAGAATACCTCGTACAAAAGCTCCTATGCCTAATTTTTTTTATTGGTTTTTACGGTTCAGCATCCTGAACCCCATATGCATCCGTTTAGTTGGCGCAGCATCTAGGCGTCATCGAGATTTGTATATCCGTTCTGTCTACATTGCTATTCTTGCAACGGTTCTAATCTTTGGACTTCTAGCGATAACTTCAGTCGGGCGATTTTCACTTCGTGAACTTGCAGCTGGAAGTGCTGGAGTATTCTCAATTCTTGCTCTGCTACAACTCCTATTCATTTGTGTGCTCACACCAGTCTTTATGGCTGGTGCTATCTCCAAGGAAGCCAATCCACAAACTTGGGACATTGTGCTCACCACTCCTCTGTCGCCATTACAAATAATTCTTGGCAATATATTTGGCCGTCTCTTTTTTATACTCGCGTTACTCATTGGAGCGCTTCCTATTATGATTGTGACGCAATTTTTTGGGGGTGTGCCGCTAAGAACCATTTTATTCACTCAACTAGTTGCAGGCATGCTCGCGCTAGTTGTTGCATCTATCGCTATTGGAATGAGCGTAACAAGAACTGCTGGCAGGAAAGCTGCCGTTAGTTTTTTCGTAATAACAGTACTGTATTTATTACTTACATTCGCAATTGATCGTGGGATAAGAGAACCAGTTTCTTTCGGATCTGGAGCTTCTTGGACTACAATTCTCACACCCTTCAATCCATTCCTTGTTCTAGAAGCACTCTTAAAACCCTCAACGTATGTTGTTCCAGAAACGAGCATTCTTCCTTGGCCACTTGGGTGGGTTATGACACATCCGGTTGCTGGGTGGTCATGGCTAACGCTTCTACTTAGTGCGATTGTCATTTCGTGGTCCTCTCTTCAAGTGAGAAAATTAGGCGACCGCTCTACAAAAGGAACTTTCTGGAAACGTCTGTTTCAACAGGAAATTGGCGATCGAGATGCTCACGCAGTTTCTGGTAACCCAATTTCATGGAGAGAACGAGTAACACGTCACCGCAATATCGGTTCACTTCTGGGGCGGTGGGGATTTGTCGCTATTTGCTCTTTGGCAAGTATTATTTTGACCACTTTGTTTTTAACAACGACGATATCTGGTGATTTCTATCGAAATTCAATCCTGTTTCTTGTGATTGGAGAATTTTTGATTGTGACATTTTCAGCAATTTCTCTTTCTTCCTCAGCGATTGCAAAAGAACGTGAAGATGGCTCACTTGATTTATTACTCACAACTTCAATTACGCCAAGGATGTACCTTGGCGGGAAAATGAGAGGACTAGTGTTACACCTGTTGCCAATGGCACTTGTTCCATGTATCACTATGATGGGAGTTGGACTACTCGTTCTGGTGGCTCCAAATATTTCCGTAGTCTCTGATGTATTAGTTCAACCAGCATATGACGATCTTACGGCAATTAATTTTCCAGTGCCACTCGCGTTATTTTCATCCTCTCTATTATTTCCAGTCGTTTTTATTCCCTACATCATGTTCTGCATGACACTCGGACTCCTTTGGTCAGTAAGAAGCAAGGGAACTATCAGCGCAATAATAACGACTCTCATTTTTCTTTTTGTAATCACCGCTGCTTTAAATATATGTCTTATTCCAGCACAATCATTTGGGTTTCTAGGTAGCATAACAAATGCAATTTCCCCACTAAATGATGTAATTTCAACCCTCAACGCCTCTATTCTTATTCATCCAACAGTCCAATCTAACGGTGTTGCCAATGCAAATATATACATGGGAATTGCATCGATAATTTCAGGATTACTCTGGTCTTTGATGTGCTTAGGATTATTACGAAGCATGTCCTCTTCGTTCGTTGTTACTGTACGACGCCTTGCAGGGATTAATTAGCTAATCTAGCAACTTAAGCCCAACCCCAGCAAAACTGTAACGGTCCTAAGACAAAACTTAAAATCCACCGCTTCGCATCACTTTCAAACTGTCTGGAAAGGGATAGGTGGCAAACACTCCAGTAGGTGCAAGTTCCCACATTCGAACAGATGGATAAATATCACCACGATATCCTGCATCGAAAATCGTATCAAGCACTGCTTCGAAACTTGGTTCATTGCCATCATTGTCGACAAGACGGTTTGATTTCGCCCCCAGAAAACTAACACTAGCACAGGGCATTCTGTCCCAGCGTGTTTCTACCATTTCAGCAACTTTCACGAATCCGGTACGCAAATCATCAAGGGTATAAGCATCGCGATTCAATGGACGAAGAAGCGCAAAGACCTTAACGTCATCCATATCGTACTTAAGCACTAGGACTTTGTCGGGTGATAACTCTGCATAACTGCGAGCATATTTCGTAATACTTTCGTTATCCCACTGACTCGTTGGCAACATCTCACCAAGTGCGCTAATAATGCCGTGGCTATTATCTACGGGATTAACACCACAAATTAGAGTGCGGTATCTTCTGGTCATCATGTCTGCCAGTAAATACTGTCCCCATTGAACACGTATTCGATGTCTTTCTGGACAAGCTTTCCTTGGGTCGCCACTTGGCATAATAACTAAGCGGTTTGCTTGGCGATCTGCTTCCATAAGCAAATCACCATCGCCATCGTAAATTCTTGGTCGAGATTCAGTATGTGGTTTTGCTGTCATGATGGACTCCTTTACATCATACTAAAAGTGATGCTGGGTTTTCGATCAGTTCTTTGAGGGTCTTTAAATATAATGCAGCCATCGCACCATCGATGACTCTGTGATCTAAACTTAGGGTTGCGGACATTTCATTGCCGACGACCAATTCACCACCACGAACAACTGGTTTTTCAATTGCTGCTCCAACTGCAAGAATTGCACTGTTTGGAGGATTAATTATCGCAGTAAAGTTGTCAACGCCAAACATACCCAAATTGGAAATAGTGAACGTAGTGTCTCCCATTTCTTCTGGGGACAATCCGGTTTCACGTGCTTTGTTTGATAAATAAGCGGATTCTTGGCTAATCGTTCGCAAACTCTTTTGGTCAGCGTTTCGAATTGTTCCAACTACAAGACCACCACCGCGTTCCTCGGGAAGTGCAATCGCAATCCCCACATTAACCGGTCCATGGTAATGAATGCAATCTCCACCAAAGGATGCGTTAAACTCTGGATTTGTCTCCATGGATAGTGCACAACATCGAACCAAGAAATCGTTTACTGAAAGTTTAACACCCGATTTTGATAATTGTTCGTTCAATGTCTTGCGCATTTCAAGCAGTGGATCCATGTCAAACGTCATCGTTACTTGGTAATGCGGAATTGTTTGTTTTGATTCAACAAGCCGACTTGCAATAATTTGACGCATATTTGAAAGTGGCTCAGATCGGTTTTGCTGCCAAGGCGAAGTCGGGGCAAGTGGTAGTACTTGTTGCACCGGTGTAACCGGCACAGTACTTGGTACAACTTCTGCAGGAACAACCTTCGTTGTTTGCGCCGCAGCGGTTGTTTCACTTGCGGTATCGATGAGTTGTAAAATATCTCGTTTTATAATTCTTCCAGATGGTCCACTCCCCTGCACCGAAAGTAAATCGACACCGTACTCTTCAGCAAGACGACGCGCAACTGGACTTACTCGGTGCGCACTTTCGGTCACTTTTGGAATCGATGGCTTGGGCTTTTCTGGTGTTTCTTCAACGATTGCTTCATCATCTTCCGCTAACATTGCAATAACGGTACCAACGTCGACTTGGTTCCCTTCAGAAATAACAAGTTCTGCAACACGTCCATCATCAAACGATTGCAGTTCCATAGTCGCCTTATCTGTTTCAATATCTGCAAGTAAATCGCCAGCGGAAACCTCATCGCCAACATTTACGTGCCAATGCAAAATCGTACCGACTTCCATCGTGTCCGAGAGCCGTGGCATTGTGATTTCAATTGGCATACGAGTTCTATCCTTTATGAGTTGTACGTTGCTTGGCGTACCGCTTCACACACTTTTCGAGTGTTTGGCAAATACGCCTGTTCTAGATTGTATGCGTACGGAGTCGGTACGTCATCGCTATGTACTCGGTGGACATGATTATCTAAATCATCAAAACATTGAGCATGTATTTGTGATGCTATTTCTGAGCCCACAGAGGCAAATGACCATGATTGGTCCACGACTACACACGCATTTGTTTTCTTTACTGATTCAACCATCGAATCAATATCAAGTGGGCGAATTGTGCGGCCATCAATCACTTCGCAATCGATCCCTTCCTTTGCAAGTTCTTCCGCTGCTTCAAGGCAAAAGTGCAAGGGTCGACCAAAACTGATTATGGTGCAATCTTCCCCAGAGCGTCGTACCAATGCTTTTCCAAATGGAACGGTATATTCTTCTGTAGGTACATGGCATTTTGTTGATAACAAACGTTCTGATTCTAAGAAAAAAACTGGGTTGTCATCTTGGATTGCAGTTTTCAGTAACCCCTTTGCATCATACGCATCGTATGGTATTGCCATCTTTATTCCTGGAACATTAGCGTATAACGACTCCACACACCAAGAATGGGTTGAAGCGAGTTGTCCGCCTGCCCCATCATTCCCGCGAAAAACAATCGGACATCCAAACTGACCGCCAGACATGTACAACATTTTTGCTGCATTGTTCAATATTGGATCTGCTGCCACCAAACTAAATGACCAACTCATAAACTCAACAATGGGTCGAAGCCCACGCATTGCAGCGCCAATAGACATCCCTGAAAAACCACTTTCACTAATCGGCGTATCAATAACACGCCTTGCACCAAACTCTTCAAGCATTCCCTTAGAAACTTTGTACGCACCGTTGTACTGTGCTACTTCTTCTCCAAGTAAAAAAACTCGTTCATCGTTTCGCATTTCTTCGCACATTGCTTCGCGAAGTGCATCGCGGAATTCAATTACACGTTCTTTCGTTGTTACTTTCAATCGAGCCCCCCCTCTTCGAGCATGTCCGGCTTGGATGTGCCAGTGTATGGACCCCAACAATCCGTAAACACATCTTTGTACATCTCTTCCATTGGGGTTTCTGGCGACTTCTTTGCCCATTCAACTGCTTGGCGTACCTGCGTTTTAACTTGGCGAGTTAATTGTTTAAATGCATCTTTCGTGACATCATGTTCCTCCACAAGAAATTCTTCAAGTGTAGCAATACAATCGTTTGCTTCTTCACTGTTCTCTTCTTCTTTCGTCCGATACTTTCGCGGGTCGGACATCGAATGTCCTTTATATCGATATGTTTGCGCTTCGACAAAATATGGACGGGATTCTTCACGACACCAATCGGCTATTCCCTTAAAATCGCGATATGTAGAAAGAACGTTTTTGCCATCGATAATTGCGTGGTTAATATCATGCGCTTCTGATTTGAGACGTAAATCATGCGCCATCGACGTGCCACGTTCGATAGCAGTGCCCATCGAGTATCGATTGTTCTCCAGTACGAAAATCACTGGCAAATCAAGCAAGCTAGCGAGGTTCATCGCCTCATAAAAACAGCCCTGATTTAAAGCGCCATCACCAAGATAACAAAGCGTAACGTGGCTAGACTTGCCGCCACTAATAACTTCATCTTCATATTTTGTTGCAAACGCCAGCCCAGTCCCAAGCGGCGTTTGAGCGCTGACAATGCCATGCCCACCATATAAATAGTGGTCTGCGTCGAACATGTGCATTGAACCACCCTTCCCCTTTGCACATCCACCGATACGACCAAACATTTCAGCCATGCAATTTTTTGGATCCATGCCCCTTGCAAGCGCATGACCGTGGTCACGGTAAGCAAGCACAACTGGGTCGTCAGGATTTACCGCCGCGATTGTTCCAACGGCAACGGCTTCCTGCCCGATGTAGATATGGCAAAAGCCACCAATAAGGCGATTTTGATACGCCTGCATCGTTCGGACCTCAAACTCGCGTATGAGGAGCATTTGTCGTAACCACCCTAGCAGGACACCCTTTCCCGGAATCTCCGCTTGCTTAAGTAGATGGGTTGGTTCGGTCATTCCATTGGCGTTGGACTGAGCCGTTGAGGTAGTGTCTGTATCTGCCATAAGTAAGTCAACCGAAGTTGAAACGACCATTATACCGTTTCCCCAAAAATACAGATAGACCGATACTAGCTACGATTGGTCAAAAGTTCTAGTTAACAATTCAATACAAAAAGGAGCGCTTTCATTGAAAAGTATGCCCGAAGAGACGCTGCAAAACATAAACGACCCGCGGGATAGTTTTGGTCAGCGGAAAAAAATATTGAAAAACGCGGATGACAGGACTCGAACCTGTAACCTTCGGTTTCGTAGACCGATGCTCTATCCAGTTGAGCTACACCCGCTTCGGGATTTTTCGCGTCAAGAAGCGGAAGAATACCACAGCAAAGACCCTTTTGCTATGTCAATACCAGAGAAGTGGGTTGACTTCCTGCGGATTTTTGGGATAATTCCAAGTTCGCCCCATGTTGGGGCTGTATTTGAGATACTGGAGATTCACTGTGCCACAATCACGTTCAGCCAAAAAAGATGTTCGACAAAACGCAAAACGCCGTGCTATCAATCACTGGCGAAAACGTCGAATCAAAGACCAATCTAAGTCCTTCTTAGATGCAATTTCTGCAAAAGATGTCGCTTTGGCTGAAACTGAGTTCAAAAAGTTCTGTGGCATAGTTGATAAAATTTCCTGTACAAGCACCATGCACAAAAATACTGCTGCACGTCGGAAAAGTCGATTCTCAAGACGACTTCTTGAATTAAAGCAAGCTTAACACACCACAATCAAATTAATTAGTACTCGATTAATCAATTTGGTTAGACGCTATCATTGTAATTATGGCACTGCCACTACGGTTTGCAAAACAAGGTTATCCTCGTAAAACACGGTACAGTGAGTTGTCTCGGCAACCGTTATATATGCTGGTGTTCTTGTTGCCACTCATCATCTGTTATGAAATAGCTCTTTCTGCAAATAATCATATTCAAATCAAGGCACACGATCATCTAGTCCGTTTTTTTGAACAAATTGATATTCCTCCTACCCAAGGACTTTGGCTTGGTGGCATTGCAATCGTCACAACTCTCTTGATTTGGCATATTTTCACAGGAAATAAATGGTCAATAAAAATTCATGTGATTGCGTTTATGGCATTCGAATCCATAGCGTTTGCATTGCCTCTTTTATTTTTTGGAGCGGTCCTTGGCAGTTATGTCGCTGCTTCAACACCAGCATCTATCAGTTCGCTCGGTTTGTTTGAAAAAATATCCGTTAGCATTGGTGCAGGATTATACGAAGAGTTACTTTTCCGCATGATTATCATTGCTTTCATTCATACTTTTATCTGCAACATCTTTAAACGGAGCGACATTGCTGGCCTAACTATCGGAGTGGTTGTTTCAGCACTCTTGTTCGCGCTCTATCACGACCTTCCAGATGCGGGATCAATGTCCGCAATTAGCATCTTTTTCTTTTTTATAGCAGGGCTCTACCTAGGTTTTCTATATGTAATACGCGGTTTTGGCATCGTTGCAGCAACTCATGCGGCATATGATGTCGTAGCAATTACTTTGCCCGCATCACTCTAGCAATAAAGTAGGTACACTTTGAAAAACGTGTATGAACAAAAGGAGCACACAATGCACAAGACAATCTCTCTTGGACTAGTAGGAATTGCATGTATCTCAATCAGTGCATGCAAAATACAACAAACAACTGAAACTACCCCAGCGACTCCGATTGAGCAGCCAACTGCCGTCGAAACTGTTGAAGTCACTCAAACCCAACAGGAAAAACCTGACACTCTTGCCATTGGCGACTTGGCACCAGCAATTAATGTTAACAAATGGGTCAAGGGAACCAGCGTGAACAGCTTTGAAGATGGCAAGGTGTATGTCATGGAGTTCTGGGCAACATGGTGCGGCCCTTGTCGAACATCAATTCCTCACCTCACAAAACTTCAAAAAAAGTATAAAGACAAGAATGTCGACATCATAGGATGTGCAATTTGGCAACGCGGTGACACTCAAGACACTCGTGAAAAAACTGTCTCCACTTTCGTAGAAGGTGAGGGTGACAACATGAATTACACAATCGCAGTTGATAATGATAGCTGGATGTCTGACCACTGGATGAAGCCAGCTGGTCGAAATGGAATTCCTTCGGCCTTCATTATTGATGGTACTGGTACCGTTGCTTGGATTGGAAGTCCGTTTTCTATGGATGATGCACTTGAGGAAATAGTAAATGGAACTTGGGATCTTGCAGCCGCTACAGAATCGTTCGCAAAGGAACAAGCTCAAGCAAAGGCAATGAATTCCTTAAATGCTAAATATCGCAAAGCAATGGCAAGCGACAATTGGGACCAGTGGATCTCTGACATCGATGCCTTCACCGCTGAATACGGAAATACTGATCGCCTCAATCAAGCAAAATTTAAAGCCCTACTAACAGGAAAAAAGGATAAAGAAGCAGCGTACTCGTGGGCAGAAACAATGGTTAAAGGATATTGGGATGATTCAAATGCCCTCAACAGTATGGCATGGAACATCGTTGACGAAGTACCTGCAGAACTCAGGAACCTCGATTTTGCGTTGAAGGTTGCGAAACGCGGATGCGTGCTCACTGAATACAAAAACCCAATGATCCTCGATACTCTAGCTCGCTGTTATTGGGAGATGGGCGATAAGTATAAAGCTATCGCTTGGCAAGAAAAAGCTGTCGAGTATATAGGTGATGATTCGATGAACGAATCAATTCTTGCGACCCTTAATGAATACAAGGCAACGCTCGCAAACGTCGATGAGTAATTAGAATTGCCCCAAAAAAACGGTCACCAACTGGTGACCGTTTTTTATTTGGGATCAAACTGGCTCCGGGCAATTTTGGCTCTGAGCCAAATTAAGTAAATGCGATTTCGTGGCCAATGTTGTCAGATGCATAAATTGCTTCGACAACTTGTTGGACCAGGCGACCGTCTTCTCCAGTACCAGTGCCAACATCAAGTTGATTTGTAGCAATTCCATTTGCAAACGCGCGGTGTTCTCCATCAAACGCTTCATCCCATGCCTCAGTCAGAGAAATCGAAATAGATTCTGTTTTTGGAAATCCACTCGATGCATACCCTCGAGTTATCTCATCAGACCATAAGTCAACAACAAGTGAACCAAGTGTTCCCTCGATTAGAATTCCATCGTTCAACGTTTTTTCAGGAAGGTGCGTTGCCCACGCGACATTAAACGCCAAGGTTGTTCCACTTACATCCGTGAGTGATGCTCGAACGCGGTCCTCAACATCAAACGTTCCTCCCACAACAGGTGTTGACCACATTTCATCATAAGCGTAAGTTTCAGTGGTGAATGTCTGTGTACATTTACCGTACACACGAAGAGGCGATTGTTTTGAACTCAAATACATCGCAAGATCAATGAGATGCACACCAATGTCAATCAAACATCCGCCGCCGCTTCTTGCTTTAGTTGTGAACCAGCCACCTAATCCAGGGATTCCTCGTTGGCGAATTAGCGTAGCTTGAACGTGTTGTATCTCTCCAAGTTCACCCCGTTCAATAATTTGCTTTGCTCGTAAAGCCGCTGGAGAAAATCTACAAACGAAACCCATCTGCAAAACTTTTCCAGATGCTTCTCTTGCTGCAATTATTTCATCGCATTGTCGCAATGACATCGCCATTGGCTTCTCTAAAAGAACGTGTTTTCCTGCTTTCAACGATGCAATAGCAAACTCTGCATGCAAGTCATTTGGGACAGCAACGATAACGCCTTCGATATCGTCTCTAGCAAGTAATGATTCCACAGAACCATCAACTTCGCAGGAAAATTCATCTCCAAATACTTCACATCGTTCCTGGCGTGGATCATGTACAGATACTATCTTAGTACCCACTCGTTTCGCAGCTTCAGCGTGAACATGCCCAATCATGCCCGCACCAATTAATCCAATGGATGTCATAGGATTGGTTCCAGAGTTTTTATATAACTGACATTTCGTTCGTTCAATTCTGCAAGCAAACGAGTAACTACTGTTGTGTTACTACCAAACGATTCTGGCGGATGCACTCCAGGGATATCAATAGTCCCATCCACAACCATCCTACCCATCGCTGTAGCAGGGAAACCTGTTGTACGTGCCATACTCGACTGGTCCTCTGCTGAATCGTAGTGATCAAGCAAGTCCCAACAAAGTCGGACGTATTCATCTGCCAGTTTTCCCTCGGCTTCAACTTGCATCACTGTCAAATCTGCCTCGCCTTGTTCATACTTCCAACTATCGATAAGAATCTTCGATGTCATATCAATTGGACGAACCTCTCTATCACCCACAACTATCGATTGCTCGCTAAAAAAGCCCGAATCGCGAAGCACTCGCATCATTTTGGTATGTCCAGGATATCGAAGGGTACGCTCTCGCATAAAAGGAACATCGAGCGTATCACACAAAGTGCGAAGCCCATCTGAATTAAATGCTTCAAGCGTTCCAACACCGGGTAGGTCCATCAATACACATTCACTTAGTGCAGGTCGAGTCACAACTGAACCATGTTCGACTAATCTAGCGGGGCGAATATATTCTTCAATAACATCTCGTGGACTAAATGGTGCTTTGTATTCAAACGGCCACTTCCGCTCAACTGGTAAACCTCCGACAACTATTTCGAGTCGATGGCATTCATCGAGTATATGAACTGCATAAGAACATAATAGGTGACTCATTCCGGGAGCAACACCAAAATCCACGATGCACGTAACACCATTTTCTTTTGCAAGTTGGTCAAATTTCCTTGGGTCTTCAGCCATAAAGGAAATATCACAATATGGCGTTCCTGACTTTATTACTGTTTCAAGAGCATCTAGCCCAAGCCAACTCGGAAGCGCTCCGAAAGCAATATCTGCATCACTAGCAAGTGCTGCGATTACTTGTTGGTCACTGCAATCCGCTTGTTGAATCGAAATTGCTCCGTTGCTCCGTTCTGAAACTCTAGCAAGTGCTGCATCAGAGCGATCAGTAACAGTAACTTGAAATCCGCTAGCAATCAAATCCTCAGCAATAACTGATCCCACCATGCCCGCACCAAACACGACTGCTTTCGATGTCATTGCCTCACCACTTTTCTGAAATTTCATCAATTTTAGACTTCTTGCCAGATTTCATATGTGAAACAGTGGCGATACTTGAAATAATAAAATTTAAAGCAACGAGTATCCAAATAAACCAACCAGAACCTGGCAAACTATCGTCACCCATTAATCCTATAAAAGCAAGGATTGTTCCAAAAATCACAAAATACATCATAAAAACACGCATTGCATGGCTACCTTGTGTCTTCGATTTCGGATTTGAGGAATGGTGAGCGGTATTTTTCGTATGTTTTCGTTTATTTGATTGAGTCATAGTCCTGCCTTTTTTAGTAATAAAGTGCGTTTTAAGCCCCCTATTCTATCGTGAACGAAACTTTTCGTCTTATTTCACATAAGTTGATTCACAAATGTTGCTTATACGCATAGAAGGGGTGTCTTAAGGCAGACCGCTGCTTTGAGTCTTTGACAATTTGGAATCAGAAAGGCGCCTCCCTGAAACTGAGACGCCAACAGTTCAAAGAAGTGACAAGCTTCCAAAACAAGATGAACTGTTTCCGACTTTGCCGCGTAAGCAACCTCGGATCTTGAAAGAGCCATGATTTTCGCAACCAGGAAGTGTTGCAAGTCGCTTGACCAAGGAGAGCATGAAATGCCAGTATCAACAAACAGAGCCAACCTAATACTAGAACTCTTCGACGCATATTACAAACGCGTCTACTGCTTTACTCGTAAGTCACTTGCCCCAAGTGCAGCCGAGGACATTGCTCAAGAAGTATTTACTCGCCTCCTTACAGTTAAAGCACTTGAAGAAAAAACAATCACTTCAAGTTACTTAATCAAAATCGCTGATAATCTCATCAAACGACGATACAACAAAGATCAGCGCAAGAATCAGTACATTGATACACAACGTGAAGAAGCTATCCGTGATCTTCGTAATCTTAAAAAAGAAGAAGCACAATGGTCTAGTGAGGAAATCACTAAAGCTCTTGCATCTCTTCCATCACATGAACGCGATGCTGTTAGATTAGTTGTTTGCGAGGGTCTAAGTTATGAAGAAGCATCTGCTTCACTTGGAGTTCCAGTTTCTACCGTGAACAATTGGAAATACCGTGGCATAAACAAACTCAAAGCGCATGCTGAAGAAAGTGAGATAAAACAAAGCGCATAAAATCTAATTCTGTGGGTGCACAAAAAAATCCATCCGTCCGCACAGAGGCCAAGACTCCCGTCATAACCTCTGTGTGGTCTTTTGCTACCATGCATACATGCCTGAAAAAAAAGGACTCGATGATTTACGAAAGCAAATCGATGAACTTGATAATAAATTAGTTGAATTACTCTCAAAAAGGGCAAAGGTAGTCGTTGATGTTGGGAAGTTTAAACGTGACACCGAAACCCCTATTTACGCTCCACATCGAGAACGAGCGGTACTTGATCGCGTACTCGCTGCAAACGAAGGCCCACTCTCTAACAAAACAATAGAGGCGATTTATCGCGAACTCATGTCGGGGAGTTTCCAACTTGAACAACCATTAAAAATTGCGCACCTTGCACCCAACGGGTCGTTCAGCCATATCGCTGCTATCAGACACTTTGGCTCAAGTGTCTCTTGCGTTGGGGTTCCAACAATCGAACGTGTTTTTCGTGAAGTTGCTACAGGGCATTGTGATTATGGTCTTGTTCCTTACGAAAACTCAACTAGTGGAAGCATCACTGACACACTCGACTCATTCCAAGAGCATGACGTAACTATCTACGCCGAGGCTCTTATAGATATCCGGCACTGCTTACTTTGCAATGGACCAACAAATGAAATAACTACCATTGCTTCAAAACCACAAGTTATATCTCAATGTCGGAAATGGCTAGCTGCAATGTTTCCAGATGTTGAAATCATTGAAACAGCAAGTAGTGCCAAGGCAGTCGAACTTGCAAAGGAAGATTCTAAAACTGCTGCAATTGGTTCTGAACTTGCAGCCCATGAAAATGGTGTTGAAATTGCTATTGAAAACGTGCAAGATAGACCTGAAAATATTACTCGGTTTCTCATCCTTGCAAAAGAATCTGCGCAGCCATCAAACGATGATAAATCAACCATCATGTTCACGACCAAACATGAACCAGGTACGCTTGTAGATGTACTTGCCGCATTTCGAGACAACGGTATAAACCTTAGCCACATCGACAAACGCCCAAGCGGTCGTACCAACTGGGATTACACTTTCTACATAGATGCAGATGCACACCGAGATACCAACGAATTAAAGAATGCAGTTGAAACTGCGAGTAAATTCTGTAAATCTATTGAAGTACTTGGCTCATACCCAAAGGCCGGCCAAATCCTATAAAAAGGGGGACAGTCCCCAGGGGACTGTCCCCACAGAAACCCAATTATTGATTATGCACAGGCGGTTTTTGCCGGTTTTTTATGGGGACAGTCCCCTGGGGACTGTCCCCATAAAAACGTCAGCAAGAACCCCACTGCCCGATGATTGCAAGCAGGTCGGTAACCCCAACGAATCCATCATCATCAAGATCTGCAGGACAGTTAGCACATGCACCCCACGCACCGATCGCGGAAAGAATATCCGTAACACCAACAGTTCCATCCCCGTCAATATCCCCTTCGCAACTACCATTGTTGCCAAGAGAGCCATCACTATTTACTCGTTTTCCGAAAATATCATTGCTACCACTGCGATCATCTTGCCATGCAAGCAAGATGCCATCGCCAGTTGTTGATGCAACCATTCTGCTTTTGCTCGATGGTGTTGACGCAACACTCGCTTCCCACTGCAACAAACCTGAAACATCAATGCCAATTCCTTCGACCACATCATCTCCGAAGGATGCTGACTCATCATAAAACAACGCAACTCCAACATCTGTTTTAGCTGCAGCAAAACTTCCGTATTGAGGGGTTGAAGTAGTCGGCTTCAATGTCACCCCTCCGTTTCCCCAGAGCAAACCACCGTTACCCGAAAACAGCTGCGCTCCAATCCCATCATCGTTTTGACTATTGTCTTGAGACCTAAAGAACACAACAAATTCACTACCATCTCTTACTGCAATTGGATCCACTCGTTGCGTCGCTCCTAAACTAGAAGCAACTTGAACTTGCCCCGCACCCCATATTGTGCCATTCGCAGAAACTCGGTTCGCATAACATTGCAACGGGTTCACGCCGTACCAAGTAAAAAAGCCGCCACCTTCTCCATCAGAGATAAAGTCAGGGTACGCTCCATATTGCAAAGAATTGTCAACCATGACAGAAACCATTTCATCCCAGACATTAATGCCATCTACGTCAAGCAATACTGCTTTGAGTTGCTTATTTCCCCAATACGTTGTGTACTGCACAAACGAAGCAATCACCCCACCATTTAACGATGGTTGAATATCAGCAACGAACAATGTCCCACCTGCTGGATCGTCAATCGATTGTGGTAGGGCCCAAAGTAGTTCGCCAGCAACATTTAATCGGTGAAAATCCGAAACATTATCTTTAATCCAGCCAACGACAACATCGTCATTCGAAGCCGTTATCACTGGTGAAGCAACGAAGGAACCAGAAGATTGCACTGTTGTATTCCAGCGAATTGTCCCTTTTGGAGAAACCGAAGTAACAACAATACCATCACCGCCAAGAACATTTTTTCTATACACAACAACCGCGTTACCAGCACTGTCAATATCCATATCAAAATCCATCGTCGAAGAATAATTACGATCTGCAATCAAAATTCCATCCGTCTGCCAAAGAGCATTACCACTTGCATCTAATCGTTGCATATAAACATCGTATCCACCACTTCGATTATCAAACCAACTGACGTAACACCCACCGCTTTCTTCAGCGACAATTTTTGTTATTGCTTGGTCACCGCCAGCAATACAAATTGGAGCGTCCACATCAGACGTGTCTGACCATTGTGCAAATACTGTTGAAGTTGTAACAATTAGAAATGCTAGATATTTCATCTTGGCTAGTATGACACATCAGACCCCCGAATCAAACTATTTATCTTTAGAACCTTTATATAACTCATACCTAAGCAGCCGACAATCGATTTCTGCATTTATAAATGGGGTGCGCTTGGCTACCTTCAACCGAATTGCTGCAATCAAGGGCTTGCCAGAAGTAAACACATACCCATCCCAACCAGCGCAGTCCGTTTTCAAAAAGTCGCCAATTCGTTTGTAAGTTGCAATCAAGTCATCATCCTCGCCAAGGCGCACTCCATATTCGCCATGAAGAACAATGTCACCTATTCCGTGGGCTGGTGTCTCAGAAAAATCACAAACATGAAAATCAATAAGGTGATCAACACCTGCAGTTACAGCATTTTTCTTTGATGCATCGATTGCCTCGGGTTCTATATCCGAAGCAACAATCGGAGCGGGATCTTCTTTTGCAATTAATTTCTTTGCATCCGCCCGTTGCTGGCTCCAAGCATCTTTGTCTGCGCCAAGCCATTGGTTGCAACCGTAGTTGCTTCGCAGCAAACCGGGCGCTCTTTGTTTTGCAATAAGCGCAGCTTCAATTGCAATTGTTCCAGAACCACACATCGGCACAACAAGCGGTTTGCTTCCGTCGTATCTCATTTCCATCAGTACAGCAGCAGCAATCGTTTCACGCATCGGTGCCATAAACGGCATTTTTCTATAGCCACGATCGGAAAGTTTACGACCAGTCATGTTCAAATATATTCTTGCTTTGTTATCCACCCAGTGCAAATTAACAACCATGCCATCTGTGCTTGACCCAGAATCGGGGCGTTTCCCGCTGGCCGAAATAAGTTTGTCACAAATCGCATCTTTCAAACGCATGTTTGGAAACATAGAGTTTGTAATTGTTTCGTTTCGTACATTCGATTGCACCGACACAAAACCATTTGGATCAATCACTCTATCCCAAGGAAGCCGCTTTGCTTCACTGTAAAGTTCATCAGCGTTACGGCAATTGATATCCGCAAATCGTTGCAAAACATGAAACGCCGTTCGCAATCGTAAGTTCAGCATCATGCAATCGGTTGTTGTCGCTTCAATTTCAACACCTGTCTTGTCCATCGAAAAACATTCAAAACCAAGCGCTTCAAGTTCTTGTTTTAAATATGGCGCCAAACTTGGGGCGCATGTAACTCTTGTCTTACGTAGTTTGCACATTAGGTTTTGAATAGTACATTAATGTGGGGACATCCATCATCATTATCTCAAAGAGAAATGATGATTGTTGTCCCATTTGCGAGTTGTTGAGTTCGGTAACTCAAGAGTCCTATCTTCTTGCATTTGCCATAAACTTGCGATGATCAAATCCACCATCAGCGAGATGACCTAGTATTTTATATTCAAAGTACCCCTTACCCCAAGTCCAAGGCATAAACCACTTTGCTTCTGAGACATGCCTCCGAACCACTTTCGCCCACGTATCACGAGCGTTCAAATCACACTTTTCGCCACACTTAGGACACGTCTTAAAATGCAACGCTGCAAGAATATGATCACCACTATAAAACGGTCCACACAAAAACAAACATTCGTGTTGTGCGTACGTCAACCACTTCCCTTTTTTAGGCATAGATGCCCATTATAGTTGAGGTGCCATCCAAACAGGTAATCTTGAAAGGGTTGTGTCATTTAGCAAAGATTCTGATAATGGCATTCCCCACATTTTATAAAACGGACGCAAATCATGTTTCGTAGATATAGATAATCGTCGTACCCACTCGTCCATCTTTGCTTGGTTATCGGCTGGACGCTGACTTGCAGGCATTGCTTCATATTCTTTAAAAACTCTCGTCATTGAATCCCAACCAAACTCTTTTTGAAGTTGGGCATACGAAACCAGTGCAATCCCAGGACTCGATTTCCACTTTGCAAAATCAGAGCCTTCTTCTAGATATTTTTTTGCAGAAGCGCGCTGTCTCTTAAGCCACCCATTCTCCCACGGTTCAATACCACAAAGCACTTCACCTGCATGCAGTGAAAATAAATTGCATGTCACTTCACCAGTACCTGCAAATGTCCACCATCCTCGCTGGCGATTATGACCAAGTTCATGAAAGTGTCCCCAACTTCCTCGCTTTGTTAAATCTACAACATCAACAACTCTCGCGAGTTTCCCTTTTTTGGGTGTTGCTACATCAACGCCAGTCATAATTGGATAACCACTATGCATGTACCCAGCAGAAATTTGCTGGTCAGCAACAAATCGTTCTGGCCTAGCAACTATCTCGACACCTGCAAGTTCGCAATGTGAACTTACGACTTTGTCCCAGAAGTTTGAGACTTCTTCGGGATTGTCAAGTTCACGAACCGCTGAAGAAGGAACACTTAAAATCATGTGATGCCCTTTTATCTCCGCCCATGGCGCTGGGTTTTTACGTTCCACGAACCAATCCGTCTCAGTGTCATCAATATCAAACAGTGGTGCTTCGACAACACCTGATATTGAAACATCTATATCGATAGCGTTCTTGTTCGCCACAAAGTAAATTAGCCCGCCCCATGGAGTTGCAACGTCCATTTGATTGTGTAGAGGAAGAACGTGTGTTATTTCTGGCCATCTTGTCCATGAATCCTTATGCCAGAGTTTATCTTTGTGGCAGCCAATGCGAATTGACCAGTCATTTGGATCACCTTCCAACACTAACAATGTAAGCTTCTCGCCAGGACTCAAGTACAAGCCAGTAGATTGCCACCCACGAACCGAACTATCAAGATTAAGTTGTTCACTGCCACGCAGAATAGTTTTGTCAACCGTTCCAGGGAACACTTCACTCCCATCCGCTGCTACAACATCATTGGCAGGCAAGTCCTTCCACTCTGAAGAAAAGTTTGTAACGAATAAGCGCCTTCGTACATCGTTTGATTTGACAGGCGATTGTTTCGAAGGCCCTTGCAATCTATCGCTCTGGATAACTTCATTTACTTTCTTCCTGAACGAATGGGAAACTTGCGCTGCATATTGCAAAGCGCCTGAGCCAACTGGTGAACAGGGTTCTCCAGAAGCAATTTTGTTCAATGCAAAACCCGCATTTGTTTCAGGTTCAATTTCACCAAGTTGAAACTCACCACCATTTCCCTTGGCATAATTTCCGCCGTACTGCATCCCCAACTTCGCCATCACTCTGTTTTGAGAAAGATCGTTTTGCAAATTTTTACCTGTCACTTGCACCCATCCCCACGGGCACGCACTTGCTATCACACCCCCACCACCTTCAATCCACTCGAGCAATTTAGTTTCATTTTCTGAAGACAACTGCATGTTTTGTCCCCACATGAGAAGGTCTACTTCGTCCCAGTTTTTTGTGTTATTTTTTAATGTACCAATGCGTGGCGATTCTTTTTGCGAAGCCCACTGTGCAACTTGGTTCATAAAAGGAATCGCAGTTCCATCTTTAACACCTGAAACATACGAACCATGTGCAATTGCGAAAAATCTTCCGTGACCATAGGTCGCCGCTACTGCAATTGGCTGCGATTTATTTTTCCCAACAACAACTGGAAACGCTTCCTCTCCCCAAACTGCCATGGTTCCGGGCGTTCCAAGGACAGGTATCGAATCGATACCATCCACCATTGCTGAGTGAGGGATTATGAGTGCACACATAAAAATTATAAGAGTATGCATTATTTTTCTTCGAGTTTATTATCAAGATCATCTTCTAAAGTTTTTGCACTTGAAGATAATGCAGCCCCGAAACATATTCCCAATGCTGTTCCAATAGCAATCCACAATCCTATATTACCGGTGATAGAACCAACAATCACACCAACTGCTGAACCAAACACTAGCCCTAGTCCGACATTGTTTGAGTTACTTTCAGGCGGTTCGGTTTTATTCTGTTTCTTGTTCTTCACTTGCATTGTCCTCATGGTTGCCACCACCACAACATGACGATGTACGACCAAGGCCGAGTGCTAGACCAACTGCTACTCCAACGCCAACCCATAAACTAATGTTGTCTGAAAAATAACCAACAACCAACCCAAGAATCGCACCACCAAGAATCCAAGGTGCTGGGCAAGAACCTCCGCCTGTTTTGCATGATTTTGACATACTTTAGTTATACCATAAATAAAAAAAAGACCTCGGCATATGCCAAGATCTTTAAAAGCCGCCGGTGGGACTTGAACCCGCAACCTCAAGATTACAAATCTAGCGCTCTACCAGTTGAGCTACGGCGGCATGTGGGATTTGGACTTGCGTTCGCTTGCCCACTGTCCACGAGGCGGGTAGGATACCAAATTCAAGTGAATAGGGCGAGTACCCAAGTGGACAAAGGGGGCAGACTGTAAATCTGCTGGCGTACGCCTTCACAGGTTCGAATCCTGTCTCGCCCATTAAATAACCCATGTCAAAGACATGGGTTATTTAATGGGCAACGCGTGCTAAGCGCACGCGTTTGGATCCTCGCTGTTTTATGCAGGGAAAGAGCGAAGCGCCCATCCCCTGCATAAAACAGCGAGTCTCCGAGACAAGATTCGGCGGCGCTGATTGCTACCGCAATCATCGGCGACAAATCCTGTCTCAGTGGTTTCAATATCAAATTTACAATTGTTTCATAAGAAGGGAAAGAGCGAAGCGCCCATCCCCTGCATAAAACAGCGAGTCTCCGAGACAAGATTCGGCGTCGCTGATTGCGTAAATTTTGTCTCTGGGGTGCTGGTGGACGATACCCTAGCGACGAATGTAGTCTGATTGTGTTGTAGTTGTTTCGCCATTGTTCGATTAATACTTTTACTTCAGTCAATGTATAAAAGATTTCACCATTGAGTAATTCATATCGAAATTTGCCATTAAAACTCTCAATGAAGACCATGATAAAACTAGCCCAACGGGCTTCCTGGTTCAATGTACTGCGTCTTCACACCGACTTTCTTCAACCACCCACGTACTGCCTTTGCAGTAACTTCTGCGCCGTTGTCTGACCTGATGTGCTTAAGTACGCCACGTGTCGCCATGAGCCACACAAGTCGTTCTAGTACATCTTCGCTTCGCAAATATCTTGCGACATCAATCGATAAACATTCTCTTGTGTATTCATCAATAACATTTAACATCCGAAAACTTCTTCCATCGTGTGTCCGTGCGTGTACAAAGTCGTAACCACATACATGATCTTTGTGTTCTGCGCGAAGTCACACGCACGATCCATCGTTAAACCAAGGACGTCCTCGTTTGGGCTGATTTTTAGGCACTTTCAGTCCTTCCTGCTTACTCCAGGCACTGACATGCCTTTCGATAAAAGCACTTAGGCTTCTCTGACTTTGTTGATGATCTGCTTGGTTGAGTGTCGTTTCCTTGCCATGTATTCCTACATTCCAAATGTGTCCCGACCGCGATTTTATCGCATAAGAACTGAATCAGTTTTTTGTGGCAGGTCAGAAGGAATGGACAGAATGTGGTGATTTTTCTAATGAGTTACATTGAGAAATATTT